>NZ_JAWDHA010000069.1:0-21823 GCF_034190895.1 Virgibacillus sp. M23
AGGCCGTGCCCGCGGAAAGCGAAGTAATTAGTCGGAGCATTGCCAATATACATCAAACATTTCAAAATAACTACTTGGCTTAACGCAGTCATTGCACTGATTTTATACTTTCTTAACTTATAAAAAAAGCGCCTGTTGCCAATGGCTCAGACACTTTTCCTTCTCTATTATTTAATTGTAAGTGTTTCTTCATAGGCTTGTTGAAATTTTTGTATATCTCCAGCACCCATAAATATTAACACACTATCTTCGTATTTTTTTAAAGCTTCTGTATGAGAAAGCTCTAAAATAGCGCTGTGATCAATCAATTTTTGAAGATCTTCAATCGTTAACTGACCAGTTTCTTCTCTTGCCGAGCCAAAAATATCACATAAATAAACGCGATCTGCTTGACTAAGGCTGTCAGCAAATTCTTGTAGAAATGTTTTCGTTCTTGTAAATGTATGTGGTTGAAAAATAGCTACAACAGATTTATTCGGATACTTTTTACGAGCTGATTCAATGGTAGCGGTAATTTCTTTTGGATGATGCGCATAATCATCAATAAGTACTTGATTTCCAATTTTCTTTTCAGTAAAACGTCGTTTTACCCCACCGAAAGTGTCTAGTTGTTTGATACTCTCAGCGTCAATGCCTTCATAATGACAAATTGCCGTAACGGCTAACGCATTTAAGATATTATGGTCTCCGTACATTGGTATGGAAAAAGTATCATAATAGGTATTACGAACAAATACATCAAATTCGGTACCATGATCCGTTTCTACAATATTCTGCGCCTGAAAATCATTCGTATCTGCAAATCCATAATATACGACCGGAACTTTTGCTTGGATTTGTTGTAATTGTTCATCATCACCACATGCAATTATTCCTTTCTTTACTTGGTCTGCCATTGATTGGAATGCTGCAAATACGTCATCAATACTAGTAAAGTAATCCGGATGATCAAAATCAATATTTGTCATGATTGCGTAGTCCGGTTCATATCGTAAAAAATGACGACGATACTCACATGCCTCAAACACAAAATATTTACTATCAACATGTCCCTTCCCTGTGCCATCTCCAATTAAATAAGATATCGGGAATGAACTATTTAACACGTGAGCAAGTAGTCCCGTTGTCGACGTCTTTCCATGAGCTCCTGTGACAGCAATGCTTGTATACTGTTTTAACCACTCACCTAAAAACTCATGATATCTATAAAACGTAACACCTTGTTTCTTTGCTTCCTTTATTTCTAAATGATCATCAGGGAATGCGTTTCCTGCAATGACTGTATAATCTTCTTTGATGTTGCTTTCTGAAAAAGGTAGAATGGGAATGCCTTTACTCTCCAATGCTTCCTGTGTAAAAAATCGCTTTTCTACATCTGATCCCTGCACATTTTCACCCGAATCGTAAAGAATTTGTGCAAGAGCACTCATTCCTGTTCCCTTTATACCAATAAAATGGTAAGTTGTCATAAAAGAACCTCCATATTGAACGTAAAAGGATTCAAAATCATCTCTTTATTTATATATTTTTTACAGCTATTTTTTCATTATAGCAAATCCCTCAGAGGAATAAAATAATAACCAAGAATTTCAATACATTCTAATTATTCTTTGCCATTTTCACCTATAAATGGTACTTTTTCTAAACGTGGGTTAGGGCGATAACGTCGACCTTCTTTTGCTTCAGGCGTACCATTCAGTAATACGTTATCTCCGGTAAAGCCGATATTAAGCTTTAATAAGCTTCTTCCTACGCCATACATATCTACTGGTACACCAAGTTCTTCAAATTGAACGATACGATCTTCTGTAAATCCACCACTAACCATTATTTTTACATGGGAATATCCTTCTTCATCTAATGCATTACGCAAAGCAAAAATTAACTCAGGATTTACTCCTCTTGGATCAAATGTCCCCATTAAATGGTGATTTCTTAAGAAATACTTATCTACAAGTGTACGAGAAGTATCCAATCGAACTGATTTTAATTCCTTACCAAACTCACTTGCCACTTTCAATGAATCCGTTATTACATCATTATTATAATCAACAAGTGCGGCTAAATCATCTTCTGGGAAAAGTTCATGGTAGGCTTTGCAAGCAGCTACAATATCGCCTCGAAACATTTGAATAAGTGCATGAGGCATTGTCCCCATCCCTTCTTTTCCCCACCATTCATTCATTGCATGTGTTGCTTGGGCAGTTGATCCTCCAATAAACGCGGCATAACCATCCCCAGCTTGCTGCGTATAGTGATCGTCCCGATCCCCCATAAAAATAACAGGTTTTTGCTTACCAGAAGTACGTGCAGCTTTTACCACATTGTATACATTCGTAGCGACAGATGTTCTTCTGGAAAGTATCCCGTCAATGATTCCCTCTAAAAAGCCAAATTGATGGTAGCCTCCAGAAACGGTTAATACAGATTCGAAAGGATGAATTTTATCTCCATCCTTTAATGAATGTATGTCTAATGTTTCAGGTTGATCCGCAAAGGTATGTAATAGTGCTATTGCTTCATCTGTCCCACATAGTACGGCATCCGACTTTTGAAAAAATTGCATGGTTACTTGATTATCAGGTAATTTCTTCTCCGCAATTTCTTTTGTTTTAAGAAAATAGACGGCAGAGAACCAGCCTTCTTTAATTCGTTCATCAAATTTAAACGTTTTATTTGTTAATCGTTTTATTTTACCGTTTAACTTCTGCTCAATTTCCTTCATGATTTCGTTTTCTCCTTAAAATATATGATCACTATATCTAATCATATAAAAATTTCGCATAGGAAACAAGACTTACAAGTTTTACATTCCTATAGCATGTCTTCTACCTGTGACAAAGTAACCAACACTTCTCTAGGCTTACTACCATTCTGACCAGAAATTATACCACGATGTTCAAGTGTATCAATGAGTCTGGCTGCTCGATTATACCCAATTTTAAAATGACGCTGCAGCATGGAGGTACTTGCACCATTTTGCTCTAGCACAAATAATATAACATCTTGAAGAAGGTCATCCTCCTCTTCATCCATCGTAACTTGTTCTAGTAACTGTTCTTGCTCAAACAAATAATTCGGTTCTGCGATTCCTCTAACGTGATTTGTAACACGCTCAATCTCTTCATCTGAAACAAAGGGACCTTGAAGACGAATGCTTTTTCCTGCTCCATTTTCTATAAATAACATATCGCCTTTTCCTAGTAATTTTTCTGCTCCACTAGTATCTAAAATCGTTCGTGAATCCACCTGCGAAGAAACACTAAATGCAATTCGAGTTGGAATATTAGCTTTAATTAAACCAGTAATGACATCGACAGATGGACGTTGAGTAGCGAGAAGTAGATGAATGCCACAAGCTCTAGCTTTTTGGGCAATTCTGCTAATTGCATCCTCCACATCTTGTGGAGAAACCATCATTAAATCTGCTAACTCATCAATAACAATAACAATGAATGGCATTTTGTCTTGCTTACGATCCTGCTTAATCATTTTTTGATTGTATCGCTCAATATCACGCACACCTTCATGCACAAACTTCTCATAACGGTCTTCCATTTCTGCTACTGCCCATTTCAGTGCAGCTGTAGCTGCTTTTACATCTGTAATTACGGGCGAGACTAAATGAGGAATACCATTATATGGAGCGAGTTCAACCATTTTAGGGTCAATTAATAAAAATTTAACGTCTTCATGACTCGCCTTATACAATAAGCTGATTATCATGGTGTTTATACATACACTTTTTCCTGAACCTGTTGCACCAGCTATTAATCCATGTGGCATCTTTTGAATATTTGTAATAAGTGGTTGTCCTTCAATACTTAACCCTAATGCAATGGTTAATGGCGATAAACTTCGACTAAATGCTTCTGTTTCAAATATTGCTTGTAAGCCAACCATTTGTGCTTTTGGATTTGGAATCTCAATACCTATCGTATTCTTCCCTGGAATAGGAGCTTCAATTCGAATATCCTTTGCGGCCATATTAAGCTTTAAATCATCACTTAAATTTTTAACCTTACTTACCTTAACACCTAACTCCGGTTGCACCTCAAATCGAGTAACAGAAGGCCCCTGTGTTGCATTCACTACCCTGGCCCGTACATTAAAGTGTGTTAAGGTTTGTTCAAGTAACTTCTGCTGTCCTTCCATCCACCTTCGGTCATCTGCACCGGCTTTTTCTATATCATTTAGAAGGTAGTATGGTATACGATGCTCCTTATTATTTTTCTCAGGAGCTGTTGTTTTTATGATCTTCTCCTCTTGCTTTTGTTTTTGCTTTGATTTTTCAAATAAATTCTTTTTATCTCGTGGTGTCATCATAACATTGAACGGAGCCGTCTTCACACTATCGCGATTTTGTTTTCGCTTTTCGGATCGTTTTATCTGTTTCTCAGGTTCTGGACGGCTATCTAATTCCTCTTTGTCATATGAATGATCTTGATTCTCTTGTTGTATGGAGTCATCTTGCACGATAAAATTCGATTCATCAACCTCATCCTGTTCGCGCAATAAATTTCGCTGTTCACCCTCGGCATCAGGCAGTTCTTTTTCTTTTAAAGGTGCTTCTGCTACAATTGACTCACTTTCATCGAACAGCTTTTGCTCCTCTCGACTGTTGTTTTCTTCCTTTCTTTGGTAGGCTGGTATATTCTCAACTTTTTTTTCTTCATGTCTTGGCCGAAAACCGTAGATTGGCGAAGGGACTTCAGTTGGGCGAAACGGTATATCTGGATCTTTTTTATACACCTTGTTCGCATTATGATTATTTTGCTTCTCTGATTTTTCACGTCGTTCAACCGAAACATGTTGACTTGTCCTGCTTTGACGCTTTCGCTGATAAGCTGGTACTTCTTTTGGCTGTTGTTCATTTACAGACTGATTGAATCGGCTAGCTTTTGTTGCTTTTCTTTGCGAATTCCGATTTTCTTCTGTTTTTGTACCTGTGATTCTCCCCGTATTATATAGTGTTCCTGTTTCTCTTACTTGCTTTCTGCTTGTCCTTTCTTCTACTCTGTCAGGAATGACTGGGAAGCGAAAAGATTTATTCGCAGGATATTGATACATCATTTTTGCCTCAAGATTACTTTTCTCAGCTGTACGGCTCTCTTCATGCTGTTTTTCTTCCTCTTCACTATCTGCAAAAAGACTCTTAATTTTTTTCTTCCAATTATCCCACACTTCAATTCACTCATTTCTATATCTATAAATCTAGTATTCCTTTATTGTAGCAGTTTTATTACGTTCATGGCAGGTTTATGTAATAAGCTAAGGCTTGGACTGTCCTCTTTTGCTTATATCTATCGAAAAAAACAACCTAAGTACTAACACAGGTTGTTTTTCTCTATTTACATTACGAATTCATTACCAACTTGATAATTATCTTCTAAAACATATATCCCCTTCTCCTTAGGGGCATTTGGTAATCCAAGTTCCTTTTGCGAGCATATCATACCATTCGAAGAAACACCTCGTAATTCTGTCGGTTTGATCTTCATTCCACTTGGCATCATTGCACCTACTTTTGCAACTACAACCTTCTGTCCAGCTTCCACGTTTGGAGCACCGCAGACAATTTGTAATGTTTCATTACCAACGTCCACTTTACAAACACTGAGTTTGTCAGCATTCTCATGTTGCTCCTTACTTTCTACATAACCAATTACAAACTTGGGACTTAAGTCAAAATTCAAATCATCATCTAAGTTAAGCTGACGAAACAACTGTTTCATTTCTGCTAAATATTCTTCCGTTAACGTTATCTTTCCAGTTGAAAGAAAAGTAAAGTGCTGTGACGCATGAAAAATATTATAGCCAATTACTTTACCTGAATGATCTGTGATTCTTACAACATCACCATTCCTATCCGTTTTTATTTTCTCACGGTCTCCTTCTTCCATAGGGATGATTAGCACATCACCAATTCCATTTAAGTTGTAAAAAACATCCATGTTCATCATCCTTTTCCATTTCTAATTCTTTTCTGGTTTGTTTTTGGCTAAGATAAAGATTGGCTCCAATGTCTTATCTTCATATATCATTGGAAGTGAAGTGATTGGGATTCTCCCTTCCGCAAAGAACTTCATAGTCATCTGTGCCAGAATATCATAGCCTGTTTTATTTTGAACATCTGTAATAATTAGTACGTCCTGATGAGGTACTGCAATTGCTAGTTCACCTTTACTATTAGCTTTCATTTCTTCCAAAAATGCTTCATTTAAAATTCTGCTAGCATCATAGCCATCCTGTGTTGCAATAAAATAAAAATCATTGCCTGCAACTTGATCTTCTTTATAATCAACTGGTAGTGAACGCAAATTAAATGTAGCAATTTCATCGATATGCTCTTTGGTCCAGCCTTCTTTATCGAGTAAGTCTTCATCAATTAATCGATAGGACTTTCCTAAATCCAATGCATAAAACACACGTGTCTCAGCCGTATGATCTTTATATACTAAGTCAATTTCTGCTTTTGTAGTGGTTGGGAAAGAAGTTGAGCGAATCACTGGATAAATCTGTTTTTCCATTCCAGATAAGTGATGTTCCTCATTCATAATTCGCAATGCTTCTTTAATATGTTCCTCAAGCTCAACAATAGCTACTTCTCCACGTTGATTGTATTTTGCAACAACATTTGGTAACGTTATGGTCATTCCTTTTTTCGATTCTTTCCATTCAATACGAAATGTGTCTTTATCTCGATTATAAGAAGTGCGATACGCTTCATTAGCTAATCGCTCTTCCAAAATTTTTTTTAACTTCAAACTTGTCATTTTCATATGAATCCTCCTGACGTATTACACCCTCTTCCTATAAGAATGCTCCAATTACGTCTGCGATCTTAGACAACCTTTTATCATCTAGATAGCTTATATAAAAGAGGTTAAAATTTTTGGTTACGTTAACTAACTTTATTTATCACTGACTTCTTTTAGAAACTCGATAATTTCTTGTTTCGTTTTACGATCTTTACTTACAAATCTTCCCGTTTCTTTTCCGTCATTAAAGGCAATAAAACTTGGTATCCCAAAGATCGCATAATCTTGGCATATATCAATAAATTTATCTCTATCTACTTTTACGAATGAAAAGCTTGGAAATTCTGCCTCAATTTCTGGTAGTACTGGTTCGATAACGGTGCAATCAGGACACCATCCCGCTGTAAAATATAGAATAACATTTTCTTGTTTTATCCATTTTTTAAATTCCTCTTGTGACGCTAAAGTTTCCATTATATCAACTCCCACAATTATGATAGACTAGTTTATCGTTTGTTTCCAACATAATGTAACATATATGCAAGTAAGTGTATTGTAAAAGAGACTATACCAATAACTATAAGAAATAGTTCGTACCTTTACCTAAAACAGTAAATATGCAAACATATGGTATACTCAACTTATATTAAAATAATCCCGTTTCTTTTTCAATTAACAGTTGTTTTATTGTAAAGCAATGGACTTCGCTATTTTCATCATTGTCTCTGCATCCTCATCAAGGCCATTTTTATCTACATATGTGGTCACCTTAACACCACCTACACCGACCTGCAATTCAAATTTATTATCTTCCTCAGGTAAAACCCGAAAATATCCAAATCCGTTAGAATCAGAAAAAGATGATACGTTTAACGCATCTTTTTTCGTTGCAGCTGCAAAATTTAATGTACTTTTCGCATTTTCATTTGTGTTATGAAATACAATAAAGGTTTGATTCTTATCCTCTAGAATTAGGTTGCTCTCATCTTCATCTACAACTTCCATCCCATTTGGTAAATAGAATGATTTATTTCCTATCCCATAGTTCAAGGGTACTTTTTCTTTATTCTCAAAGGTTTCCTTCGTAATTTTCTCAGCTTCCTTGATAGCTTCTTGATCAGACTTCATACTGCAGCCACCGGTAATAAGAACTAATATAGATAAAAACACCACTAAAAAAGGTAGCTTTATCCTCATATAATTCCTCCTATTTCCTCCTATTTTTACACCATCTATCATACTATGGATAGAAACGAAAGTGAAACACGCTACGTTACCTTCGGTTGTTAAATTCTTTTCAATTGTTTTATTTTTGTATACGATAGTACTAAATCATGCAATGGAGGAGATATAATGGAACTAACCGTCTATTTAGCGGGGCAAATTCATGACAACTGGAGAGATGAAGTAGAACAGCTAGCAACGAACAAAGGACTTCCTTTAACCTTTGTAGCACCTCAAACAAATCATGAACGTTCGGATAATATTGGAGACGACATTATAGGAAGACAGCCCAGTAAAGTACACAAAGATGAAGCCGCATCACGAATAAACAATTTCAGGACGCAAGTACTCATGGAAAAAGCAGATATAGTTATCGCTCTATTTGGTGAAAAATATAAGCAATGGAACACAGCTATGGATGCCAGCTATGCAATAACGTTAAATAAACCGACCATTATTATTCGACCAGAATCCCTAATACATCCATTAAAGGAGTTATCAGCGAAAGCAAATGTCACCGTTGAATCGATAGAACAGGCTTTAGAAGTCATTAATTATATATTTGAATAAAGTGAAACTTCAATCAGTGGAGGGTTGGTTTATCACCCACTGATTGTTAGGTGAACCAATCGGACATTTACTGCAGTTGAACCCTCACTTACCAATATTGGTAGTGGTTTTACTGTATTGCTTGAAGTGAAGGTTTTATATGCTGGATAAATCTTGCAAGCTTTCTTCATGCCTATCACTCGCTCATTACTGACGAAAGTCCAAGTCTATAGTTCGTGTCTGAATGGATGTCATCAAATGAAGATGGCTGTCGATAGTTTCGACAGCCTAAAGTTTGGATAGAGTTTTTATGCTTTATGGAATTCCCATTGCCCTCTTAATAAGGTTACTACATGAGAAAACATCGCTTGTCTAGTCATTAGGTAATTCGTGAAAACTCCAATTGCACCTTCCTTTTTACTTACGTCCTCCTTATTTGCATACGCGTCCATCAAATAGCCAAGCTCTTTACCTTCTGTCAATTCCGTTGCAAGTTCTTTAGGCAAAATAATTCTAGCACCACTAGCTGTATAGACAGTTTCTTCAGGAGTTACTAGTGCACCCCAATTACAAAGATAAAGCTGATCACCGATATACATTACGCCACCTTCAAGACCTATTCCAAAATTATTTGAGCCTTCTGCACAAGCAATGGCACGATTAATCGCTCCCTGTCTAGTCTCATCATCGGAAAATGGCTGTGCTGCCACATGAGATTGGACACGCTTCGATGTTACATAGCTTTCAGGAAAAACTTCTGTCACTGCTTTTAGCTTAGCAGGATTGCTTGATCCGACTGTAATATTCATGCTTTATCTCCTTTTTTATTATAACTATTATACAGATTGATGAATTTGATCTAATGTATTTTGGTCCGTTTGTTTAATTAGCTTTACTAATAATTCTTTAGCAGCTGCATAGTCATCAACGTGAATGATTGATGCTGACGTATGAATGTAGCGTGAGCAAATCCCAACAACGGCTGATGGCACACCATTATTTGCTAAATGTACACGCCCAGCATCCGTACCACCTTGAGAGATAAAGTATTGATATGGAATATTATTGCTTTCCGCTGTATCCAGCAAAAAGTTTTTCATTCCTTGATGGGTGATCATCGAACGATCAAAAATTCGTAACAATGCCCCTTCTCCCAGTTGACCAAATTCCTCTTTATTTCCAGAAGCATCGTTTGCTGGTGAAGCATCAAGTGCATAGAAAATATCTGGTTTAATCATATTTGCGGCTACTTGTGCACCTCTTAGCCCAACTTCTTCTTGAACAGTTGCCCCAGAAAATAAATGATTCGGTATCGTTTGACCTTGTAACTCTTGTAGTAATTCGATTGCTAAGCCACATCCATAACGATTATCCCAAGCCTTTGCCATAATTTTTTTGTCATTCGCCATTGGAGTAAAAGGAGTTAGCGGCACTATAGATTGCCCAGGCTTAATTCCAATTTTTTCAGCATCCTCTTTATCATCTGCTCCGATATCAATTAGCATATTCTTTATTTCCATTGGCTGCTTACGCTGTGCATCTGTTAGATTATGTGGTGGTATTGATCCAATGACACCTACAATTGGCCCATTATCTGTCATAATTTGAACTCGTTGAGCAAGTAATACTTGGCTCCACCATCCACCTAATGTTTGAAAGCGAATCATTCCATTTTTTGTAATTTGTGTCACCATAAAGCCTACTTCATCCATATGACCTGCTACCAATACTGTTGGACCTTCTCCTTTTCTCTCTCCAAAAATACCACCTAAGTTATCTTGAACAATATTATCTGCATATTTACTTAGTTCTTGTTTCATAAATTCTCGAACAAGCTTTTCATTGCCTGGTGCACCTTGCAATTCCGTTAAATTTTTAAAAAGTGTTAGCGTTTCCTGATTCATGTAAAATCCCACCCTTTGCTTTCTATGTACTATTAATAGTATAACGGAAGTTGTCTATCTGTTTCCACTATTGGCTCATGTCACTTTATTATTTTCTATTTTTTTTAGAATACGATATACTAGCATATGTAAAGATTAGTGATATAGATTCAAAATAATAGCAAGAGGTGAATAGAAATGGGTATGAAAAAAGCAGTTCTTGCAGCAGGGTTAGGTGTAGCAGTAGGGTACATTGCTAAACAACAAATTGATCAAATGCAAAAAATAACCCCGGAGAAAGCTTTAAAGCAAGCGAAAGAAACCTTTAAAAAACAAGGTCCTATAAGTGGTTCGTGGATCTATATGAAGCCACAAGAAATAGAGAAAAACGGTCTACTATACAGCGCCTATCGTGGTGGTGTAACACGTAACCTTGATGGGGAAAATAAACAGTATGAATTCTACGTAGATATAGAAACAGGTGCTGTTATTGACTCTGTACAAACTGCCTAGAACAGGTGTCTACAAGTTACAACTCGATACTTACTTAATCAAAAAAAGCTGCTGAACATACGTGCAGCTTTTTTGATTGTGTCGTGTATTTTTAGCTATTTCGTTTTATTTTGTCAACGGCATTACCTGCTTCGTCATACTTAATGGCTCTGTAATATGCGTCATGGTAAAACGTATACCAAGCGCGCTTTCCATATCCAATATCCATCCACTTTTCTTTTTGATGAACGGAAGTAACCGGATAATCATCATAGGCTAGCGCCCATAATTTATTTTGATGCGCATGTGTTGGCATAATATCTGCCATATGAATAAAACAAGAATCGCCGTCTTCGAAGACAATAATACTATGTCCCTCGCTATGTCCACCAGTATGAATCATCTTTAACCCAGGAATGAGTTCTATTTCAGTTGCAAACGGTTGTACTTGATGAACTATTGACTCCCAGTTCTTTTTCCAATATGTATTCACAGATCGTATATTTGGATTTTTCATTTCATTCCATTCTAGCTTCGACGTATAGATAGTTGCATTGTTAAAAACTGGTTCATATGAATCTCCTTTTACCTTTGTTAGTCCACAAGCATGATCAAAATGAAGATGTGTCATTAGTACTGCATCTATATCATCGACTGATAATCCAATTTCTGCTAAGGACGCATCTATATTTGATTGCTCCATTACACCGAAATTACGCATCTGTTTATCCGTTAGTTTATGATAGCCCAAACCGCTATCAATTAAGAATTTTTTATTATCAATTTCTACTAGAATCGGATCTGTTCGTAATTCAATCTGGTTTTGGTTGTTATAGGGATATTTCTTACTCCATAATACTTTTGGTACTACACCAAACATAGCCCCACCGTCCAAATAATTTACTCCACCTTGAAGCCATGTTAATGTCGCTCTTCCTACCTTAAGCCTTTCCACCACTTATCTCCCCTTTTTTATAGTTTTAGTTTAGCAAAACGTTGAACAAAATCGCAAACGCTATCATTTTAAAAAATGACATCGTATGACAGATTGTAAGCTATTGCCTTGTCCCTAATCTCTTAAAGCGTCGTTAATGGCTTTCAAAATTTCAGCACAGTATGCTATATACAATAAAGCATTTAAGCAAAGGCAAAGTAGCCTATTTTGCTCGGAGTTTCGTTATCTTATTTTCTTTTTGTGACATTAGAACGATTCATTTATGACGAGCAATCAACTACGCTATTTCCAGAGTAGCTATGACTCATCCTTTCCAGTTATTCATTTTTTCTTCGATTAAACTCTTTTGTCCGTGCTTTCGCCATACAAGAACAAAAGAGCAAGTGCCCGATTAGAAGGGTAGTGACTGGAACGAGTCAACGGAGATAAAGGAAGCACGATGAACTTGTGAGCCGATGATGACTTAGATTAGGGTGATTCGTGAAGTCGCCCTCGTTTCTGGGCGCTGGAGCTGCTGCAACTCAACACGCCCATATGGATCCACATGGGCAAATTTTATATTTTCCTAAACAATAATTATGAGGATCGGACAAAACACAACTTCTTTACTCAAAATACGAATAATCATGTTATCAATAGGAGTATCATCACCGCACCGTGAAACTATACGCGCTTTCCCCGGGTACAGTCTCAGCTAACTTGGTAAAGAAAAACACGTTACCAAGTGGATCTTCGGACTCGTGCTGTTCCCGCTGGAGTCTCGCTTATTTCAGGTGCTAAATGAATGATTCTGATCAAAAAACGAACGATAATTAATTCCAACCTAATCATCGTTCGTTTATTATTGTTGCTTCATTATTTTGTCTCAGTTCCTATTTTTATTGCTAATTGAAGCACGGCAACGATAAATCGGTTGACCCTTTGCCGAGAATTTTTCTTCATATTCAGTCATTCTATTTGTTGGATCATCAATGGAATGCAGATCTAAATTTACTTCCGAAAGTACAAATCCATATTGTGAAAAACTCATTAATGAATATTCGAATAACCCCATATTATCTGTTTTTAACACAATCTCACCTAATGGATCTAGTATCTCCTGATACTTTTCTAAAAACGTATGGTACGTTAATCTTCGCTTTTCATGCCTGTTTTTCGGCCATGGATCAGAGAAGTTTAAATAAATCGTTGCAACTTCATTTGCTGAAAACAAGTCTATTATATTTGCAGCATCTTCGTTTACTAACAAAACGTTTGGCTGCTTTGATAGTATTACTTTTTGAGCCGCCGTTACAATAATGCTTTTAGCAAGCTCTATTCCAATAAAGTTTATCTCTGGAAACTGTTTAGCCATCTCTGAAATAAATTGGCCCTTTCCAGTGCCGATTTCAACGTGAATAGGATTACGATTACCAAAGAGTTCATGCCAATTATTTTTATGCGACGAGGAATTTGGTATCACAATATGTGAGTTTTCCTGCAAAAAATCATCAGCCCAAGGTTTATTTCGTTGACGCATTTTCTTCCTCTCTTTCTGTAGTTAAAAGTATAGAAAAAGAAATATGAACGATACTAAGATCTGAGGTGATCGAGGATGACATTAAACGTAAACAATCAACTAACATTACTGAAGGACCTTTTAGACGAACAAAAGCTCGACTGCTGTGGGAATGTTTCTGAATATCAGCAAATAACACGAATTGTACAATCTCTTATGAATAACTCAAATGTAACAGACAAACAACTGATGCAGTTACTTCCAGAAATTCATTATTATGGAAAAGAAGGAGAGAAGACACAGGATATTGAACAGCATATTACTGCCAATAATGATAACTTGAATAATTGGATAAATGCAATACACCAATCTAATTTAAATTAAATGCAACAATATGATCGTTTAATTCTTTTAAATCCTGTAATCTTTCATGTACTTTACTAATTTCTTTTCTTTCAACATGCCAACAAACATAATGTAGAGCATCAAGTAATAAATACCAGTACATCCGTTCAATTAGACGATTATCACTAGTAATTCCATAGTTCCGCAGCCATTCATCCCAATTCTCTTTTGGAATATACCATTTCAAAACCATACCATAATCCGTCACTGGGTCTGCAATCAATGCGTTATCCCAATCAATTAGATAGAGGTTGCCTTCATCAGTAAGTAAGACATTATTGTGGTTTAAGTCACCATGACAAACCACAAGTTTTTGTTCTCTTGTGATCGGTAATAATTTCTTTAAATATACCAGTGCTTTTTGTACGTATTCGTTTGTCTTTAATAAATCTGTATATTCTAATCTCTTTAATATATTTAAATAGCTTTCATCTGATGTAACTGGTTTTTTCCCCAGTCGCATAAGCATGTGTAATAACTCTGATGAATGGTGAATTTTCCGTAGCAATGCAGCAACATCTGTATGTTGCATTTCTGCAGGTTTTAATTCTCTACCCTCAAGCCATTCCTGCGCTGTTATCACATCACCATTTTCCATCCGTTTTGTCCAAATTAGCTTTGGAACAATGCCTTCTGCTGAGAGTACAGCTAAAAATGGTGAAGAATTTCTTTTCAAAAACAGTCGTTGATCGTTCTTCGTTGCTAGATAAGCGTCTCCAGTTAACCCCCCAGCTGGAGTCACTTGCCACTCGTTACCTAGAACTCGCTTCAGCCAGTCCACCATAAATTCCTCACATCTTTCAAAATTTAGCGTTCAATAATACATTTTATCGATATTTATACAAAAATACAAATATGTGAATAGTTTATCATGTAGTAATCAATCCTACCACATCAAAGCTCATCATCGGCAAATTCAAAGGTTGTTTGCTCTTCTTCCCATTCTGGACGTTTCACAGAGGTTGTTTGACAATGATTTAATAACGCCTCTGCTACTTTCAGCTGTCTGTTTTTTAATGGGGAAGAAAGGGTTCTTTTATCCTGAAACCACTGTTCGTACTGCTGTCTACCAATAATCTTTGTTTGAAACGGCTCCTCTGAAAAAATAATATTATTCGTTTTGGATAATACTGTCTTTTGTATGGGAAAATCTATCTTATTATAATTAAGAACGCTCTTGACAATTTGTTCCGTTCGCTTCAAAGGAATATGCGGGTTTAAAACCTTACGTTGTTCATCTTCATCTGTTACGGTCCAAGTTCGTTCATCACCAGCCATTATCGTAGTTCCTATCCCCTCATCCATTAAATAGATGATTTCAACACCAATTGGGCTTATCAGGATAATTTCGCCATCTACTGGTGCTTTTTTAATATTAAAGATAGGATAATACATAATTAAATAAGTATCCGGAAATCGCTGAAGAAAATATTTAATTTCTGGATCACTCGCATAAGACTTATCGATGAATGAAAGGTCAGTTACAGTAGAAGTTGCCCATTTCAGCTGAATTTGTAGGAGTCTATCAAGAAAAAATTGCTTTAACTCTATCTTAGAATTTGGTAATGAAGATGTTTCATCCTGCACATTTAGCTCCTCAACCTGCTCCTTTTTCTTCCAAATCTTCCATTTAGGAGAGCGAGAGATCTCTTCTGTTGTATGTATGTCTATTTCGGTCATTTCTTCTCTTTTTAACCAGAGTGCATTCAGCTTTTGCCAATTATCCTGCTTCAGTCGGATAAATTGACTAGGATAACGATATGCATTCCATTCGTAGCGTGAGATATAATCCTGAAGTTTAATTAATTGAGCCAGAATCCTCACCTCCAATTCCATTAAAGCTAGCAACGATTTTATATTTAGGCATTTCTTTAGGATAAATACGAAACAACCCTATTTTATCGATAAGAAAAGGCTGTTTTTCTGTGTATGTAGCTTTCACGGTAGCTAATGTTTTCGCCATTCCAGTCGAACCTGTCCATTTTTTTGCTAATGTTATATGCGGTACAAAATCACGCTTTTCCTTAAAAAAGCCAATCTGTTCAACAGCTTTTTCAACCTGCTCCTGCAATTTTTTGAGACGATCAGTTAGTTCTACATCCGCATAAAGGACTCTAGGTTGCGTTTTCGATCCAAATGCTCCAACGCCACCTACCTGTGTGTTAAACGCTTGAAAAGAATGAAGCTCTTCTAATACTTGTATTAAGGCCTGTAATTTTTTATCGGCTACTGGCCCTAAAAACTTTAATGTAACATGCAAATCCTGCCTGTGAGGCCATTGCTTATATGATAATTGCTCCATTAAATTTTCCTGCAACATAGAAAAATAATTTTGCAGATGGGTCGAAAGCGGAATGGCAATAAAATAATGTGGTTGTTCAGTCATCCTAAACTCCTCCAATTATTTTTTCAAGCTGAGGCAATATCCTAGTTCTTCCTTAGACAATTCACGATATGATCCTACTCTTAAAGCATCATCCAGCTTTAGCCTTCCCATTTGTTTTCGTTTTAAGTAAATAACTTCTTTATTAACAGCCTGAAACATCCGTTTCACTTGATGAAACTTTCCTTCTGTAATTGTAATTTCTACTTCAGAGATATCATCCGTTTGAAGTATGTTTAGGTTTGCTGGCATAGTCATATAGCCATCCTCTAATTGAATGCCATTACTAAATTTGATATGGTCTTGTTCCGTTACCCTTCCTTTAATCTTGGCGTAGTAGACCTTATCAACCTTTTTCTTTGGTGAAAGCAAATGGTGGGCTAAGTCTCCATCATTTGTAAGTAATAATAACCCCTCTGTATCCTTATCTAATCTACCAACAGGAAATGGCTTATAATGTTGAAACTCATCTGTCAATAAGTCGATCACTGTTTTTTGTCGTTTATCCTCAGTTGCAGAGATTACTCCAGGAGGTTTATGCATCATGATATAGATGTTTGGTTTGTAGTGAACCGTATTACCATCTACTTTTATTTGATCCATAGTGGGATTAATATGTTTGCCGCCATCTCTAATCACAGTATCATTTACTGTAATGCGCTTTTTCTTTAGCAACACTTTCACTTCTTTTCGACTACCAATCCCAGTATTGGCCAACAATTTATCAAGTCGCATTAGTCCTCCTCCTATCTACGAAATAATTTATCCAATACACGTACTCGTTTTCCTAAAACTCTTTCCAGTAATGTCGAATGATAAGCGAACCATAAGTAAACACTACCACCAACGATAACACAAATGGTAAGAATTATCGCAAGCCCCCATCTTCCATTAGGAATCACCATTCCTAACAACGCTTTGAGTATGAGGATGCAAACACTCATAATAATGGCAAAGATTCCAATTAAGATAGTTCGTTTAATTAGTTGCTTATAAGAAAAATCAATCGAACTACGTATCCGCCATAGATTCAAACTGACCGCTATACCGGCAGCTAAAGCTGTTCCAAAAATGGCCCCCTTAGCACCAAATACATAAATAAGTTGTATATTAAAAAGCACCTTAACAAGTAGTCCTGCTAACAAACTAACAACTGCAAAACGCTGTTGGTTTATCGCTTGTAGTACTGATGATGTTACACTAAATAATGCGAAGAACAGAGCCACTGGTGCATACCATGCTAACAGTGGACCTGAAATAGCTAATTTGTCTAATTCTCCAAATAATGTTCCATATGCCTCATCTGAAAGTAATGAAAGACCAACAACAGCTGGAATAACAAGTACCATAATAATTTGTAAGGCCTGGTTAATTTGTTTCGTTAATAACTCCGAATTATTTTGTGTATATGACTTGGTTAATTCAGGAAGAATGGCAAGTGACAAGCCAGTAGCAAGTGTTATCGGAATAATGACCAATTTATGACCATAGAAGTTGATTACAGAATATGTGAATTCCCATATTTCCTTATTACCACTTGCTACCATAGACCGTTCAAAAGTAAACTGGTCAACCAATTGATATAATGGTATAGCTAATCCTACTAATACAAATGGTCCTGCATATCTAAATAGTTCTAAGAACAGATCTTTCTTAGGTATATCATATGAATATGTTTGCTGCTCAATTTGTTTATATAGATGAGATTTTCTTTTATTCCAATAAATCCACAATACGAGACATGAAGCTACTGCACCAAGAAAAGCAGCAAAGGTTGAAAAGCCAACCGCCGCTAGTTCGGATCCATTTAGTATCTTTAAAATAATAAATGAGCCACCTAAAAGAAACACAATACGTACGATTTGCTCCATTACTTGTGATATTGCAGTAGGCCCCATGGAATTATGTCCTTGAAAAAAACCTCGGACAATACTCATAACTGGGATAATTATTAAAGCAAAACTTACCATACGTATGACAAAGGCAACATCAGAGACAGTAATATTAGCTGGGTCATCACTGGTAATCATTCCACTTGCTAACCACTCTGCGCTGAAAAACATTGCTAAAAACGCAAATATACCAGTGACCATCATCATAGTCATAGCGGTTCGAAACATTCTCATACCCGTTTCATAATCTCCAACCGCATTGTATTTTGATACAAATTTAGACACCGCTAACGGAACACCAACTGTCGATAGGCTAATAAATATACTATACGGTGTATATGCGTAAGCAAATAACGTACCACCACTTGGACCTACTAAAGCGTTGAAGGGAACAACATATATCATTCCTAAGAATTTAGATAAAAAAGAAGCTCCCGTTAATAACATCGTTCCTCGGACAATATTTGACATTATTTCACCTGCATTTATTTACATTTGATATAAATTTCGAAACACTCATTATTTGATTATAACGAAATTGCTTATTAGATAAAAAGAATCATATGGACTATTTTATCACATTTAAAGGTTTATACTTATGTATATATGACTATACAACCATCTTTTTACACTGATATAGGCACTGAGCAACTTACATTTGTACTAATTTCTTCACATATTGTATGGGAGATCTGCAATTAGAAAACGATAATTGTTTGTACTTGTTTAACGTGTTAATATACATACGGAAAGGAATGAAAAAAATTGTCCTATGATGTAATTGTTATTGGTGGTGGACCTTCAGGGTTAATGGCGGCAATTGCTGCAGCTGAATCAGGTGCACAAACACTTTTAATAGAAAAAGGAAAGAAATTAGGAAAAAAACTTGCTATTTCAGGTGGCGGCAGATGTAATGTAACGAATCGTCTACCTCAGGAAGAAGTCATTAAGCATATACCAGGCAATGGAAAATTTTTATTTAGTGCTTTCTCCGTTTTTAATAATTATGATATTATTGAATTTTTTGAAGGATTAGATGTTCCGTTGAAGGAGGAAGACCATGGAAGAATGTTCCCTGTCTCTAATCAGTCAAAAACTGTGGTGAACGCATTATTAAAACAATTGGATGACCTTAACGTGGTAGTTCGATTAGAAACGCCTGTTAAAGCTATTCATTATGAAGAAAATAACCACAGCGTCATTTTAAGAGACGGTACAAAAGTACAAACGAAAAGTGTAGTTATTGCCGTTGGTGGGAAGGCAGTACCCCATACTGGATCAACGGGAGACGGATATGCATGGGCAAAAAAAGCTGGTCATACAATAACAGAACTTTATCCAACAGAGGTTGCATTAACATCTAATGAACCTTTTATACAGAATAAAGCTCTTCAAGGTCTATCTTTACGTGATGTTAAGTTATCTGTACTTAATCAAAAGAATAAGCCGATTATTAGCCATCAAATGGATATGATCTTTACTCATTTTGGGATCTCAGGTCCTGCAGTACTAAGATGCTCTCAATTTGTTGTAAAAGAGTTAAAAAAGGGAAGAACTGTTGTTCCAATGATTATTGATGTATTACCACATGAATCGGAACAAATAATTGTAGATAGAATATTACGTAATGTGGAGATGAATCCTAAAAAATCCTTTAAAAATATCTTAAAAGGGATAGCTCCAGAACGATTTATTTTATATCTGCTAACTAAACATCAGATTAAAGAAGATCAAAGAGCAGGATCACTGCCTAAGCAAATCATTCGACAACTTATACATGATCTTAAACAGTTTACCTTTACAGTTCATGGTTCTTTACCTCTTGATAAAGCATTTGTGACAGGAGGCGGTGTCTCAATTAAAGAAATTGTTCCAAATACAATGCAGTCAAAAATAATGGAAAGACTTTATTTCTGTGGCGAAATTCTTGATATACACGGTTATACCGGCGGTTATAATATAACTTCAGCTCTAGTAACTGGAAGATTAGCTGGATTAAACGCGGCCATTGAGTCTGGACATGTTGGTAGTTGATTCCTTGCATTATTTAAGACAAGTAGATCAATCTAATATTGTCTGCGTTTTAACTATAAGGATCTTAGAAAGGGTTGGTTTAAATGCAAAAAAATGGAATGTGGTTACCGATTATTGCCTCTGTAGGTGTAGGAGCAGCAACGTATTATACGATGACTAAAAATAATCAAAATCTTGGACAGACCATGCAGAAAATGATTCCGTTTGTTTCGCAAATGACAAACTCAAATAATGGAAATTCTAGTAATTCCCAACAATTAGGTCCTTATGGGATGAGCTAAACAGACAAAAGCGTACCAACAAAATTGGTACGCTTTTTTTAAATTTAGTTTTACTATCAATTATAAATTGTGTAAAATAGGGGGTATTACAAAAGGGAGGGGAATCAGTGAAAGGTTTTGGATTACTACTAAGAATACTAATAGCAATCCTACTAGGTATTGCCGTTGGGTCATTTGCTAATGACTGGTTTATTCGCTTGTTTGCTACTTTTAACGACCTATTTGGGAACTTTCTTGGTTTTATAATCCCATTAATTATTCTAGGCTTTATAGCGCCTGGAATTGGTTCAATGGGGCGTGGTGCAGGTAAATTACTTGGACTAACTGGTATTATTGCTTACTCATCTACAGTTATTGCTGGCATTTTAGCATTTCTTGCAGCAAAAATGTTATATCCTTTAATGCTGAACAATCAATCGTTACAATCCTTTACAGATCCATCAGAAGGTCTTAGTGAAGGGTTTTTCCAAGTAGCTATGCCACCACCAATGGAAGTAATGACAGCACTTCTTCTTTCATTTGTAATTGGCCTTGGAATTGCTGCGATAAAAGGAGATGCATTATATAATATTACAAAGGATTTTCGTAACATTATTCATATAGTTATTGAAAAAGTAATTATTCCATTACTTCCATTTCATATTTTTGGAATATTTGCCAATATGACTGCAGCTGGGCAAGTAAGTACGATTCTAGCAGTTTTTGCTAAAGTGTTTGTTATGATAGTTATACTTCACATATTGTATTTAACTATTCAATATACAATAGCGGGAACAATGAGTAAACAAAATCCATTTAGTATGTTGAGAAGAATGGTGCCAGCATATTTCACAGCATTGGGAACACAGTCTTCAGCAGCTACTATTCCTGTTACGCTAAAGCACACAAAAACTCTAAAAGTACGTGAAGGCATTGCAGATTTCACGGTTCCTTTACTAGCAAACATTCATTTGTCTGGAAGTACTATTACAATAGTTAGCTGTGCGTTAGCTGTTATGTTTTTGCAGGGGGATGCTGTTAGTTTCGCTACTATTGTTCCATTTATTTTAATGCTAGGGATAACAATGGTTGCTGCACCAGGAGTTCCAGGAGGAGCAGTTATGGCTGCAATTGGATTATTAGAAAGCATGCTTCATTTTGGTCCAACTATGGTTTCGTTAATGATCGCATTATACTTAGCTCAAGATAGCCTTGGAACAGCTTGTAACGTCACTGGAGACGGAGCAATAACCTCTATCACTAATTCATTAAGTAGAAAATCAAAACAAGCGAATATATCATAATAACAACTTAACGACCTGAGTCGATCGACTCAGGTCGTTTCATCTAAATAATTCCATAAGAAAAACTGAGCAAAATTCGCTCAGTCCTTATCACTAAATGCTCAGATTTACGCTTCCTCTAGTAGCTATTATGGAATAATAGCTACTGCTTGACCACCACTCCGGCTGCCCACTTCCCTTTCC
>NZ_JAWDHA010000070.1:0-21817 GCF_034190895.1 Virgibacillus sp. M23
GCCTAATCAGGTCTTTGATTGTTACAATTCGCTCCACCACACGAGCGATTAATGAGTAGATCATGGCACCGTAATTCAGTTCTCTTGGGGCACCAACTTTATTAGGTTTATCAAATAAATTCAAGATGGGATCCAAATTGATTGTTGAAAAAACAGCTTCAAAATGATGGGTAGGTTCCATCTCATATAATTCGTGTATGTCAAACAAGCTTTGTTGTCGTATAATAGACATAGGGGCATCTCACCTCTCTGTTTATGTTTGTGTGGTAACTAACATTATACAGGATTTGGGGAGGTGCTCTAATTTTTATGTCTTTAAAGTCTTGAGCCCCAAGGGCTCTATATTATGAAATTAACTCTTTTAATTTTTATTTTTATTTTCCTTTAATCCGTTCTCGCTTGATTTTCAGCCTCATTATTTGGCTTTTTACGTTTGACGTGTTTGTCTACGATATGCTTCCAGTTATTTTTCACGTTCCATCTATCCATTCATTGTGGTTCCACTATCAATTGTATCCGTTAACTGTAAGATAAAATTTTCTATTTACTCATTAAATAATATTGTAAATCAATTACCTTTTGTGTATTATGTATATAAAGTATATATACAATATATCTAAAAAGAGGTATTTGCATGCAAATTATAATTTCAAATAATGTAAAAGGACCTATTTATGAGCAGATTTATACGCAAATAAAGAAGCATATTTTGACCAATGAATTGCAAGCCGGACAGTCTTTACCTTCCATGCGTCAATTAGCTAAGGATTTAGACATAAGTGTCATTACAACTAAACGAGCATACGAAGAACTAGAAAAAAATGGTTTTATCTTTTCGATAGTTGGAAAAGGCTCCTTCGTATCTGAGCAAAATAATGAGATAATTCGAGAACGAAAAATGAAAGTGATAGAAGAGCAATTAATGGACGCCATTCAAAATAGTAAAGAAATAGGTCTAGAGTTAACAGAATTAGAAGAACTGCTTAGGATGCTCTTTAAGGAGGAAGCATAATGGAAAGTGTAATTGAGCTAAATCAGGTAAATAAGTCGTTTAACGGATTTCAACTAAAAGACTTATCTATATCGGTTAAGAAAGGCTTTATTACTGGTTTTATAGGTGGTAATGGGGTTGGTAAATCCACGACGATCAAGTTGATTATGAATTTATTACAACCCGATAGTGGAACTGTTTCCCTTTTCGGCTTGAATTACAAAACACATGAAAAGGAAATAAAACAACGAATCGGCTTTGTGTTCGATGGTAATATCTTTTATGAAAATAGTACATTGGCCGACATGAAGCAAATGATTAGCCCCGCTTATAAAAATTGGGATGATTCCATTTTTGTTCAGTATGTAGATATGTTTGAGCTGCCACTAAAGAAAAAAATAAAAACATTTTCAAAAGGGATGATGATGAAGGCTTCTTTAACCTTTGCATTATCACACCATGCTGATCTAATTATTATGGATGAACCAACATCTGGTTTAGATCCAATCTTTCGCCGAGAGCTGCTGGATATTCTTCATAATCTGATGCAGGATGGTGAAAAGACGATATTCTTTTCAACACATATTACGACAGATTTGGATCGGATAGCGGATTATATCACCTTTATTCATAATGGACAGCATCAATTTACAAAAGCGTATTACAAAATCGAAGAAAACTATGCAATTGTGAAAGGTGAGACAAACCTATTAGATCGGGATACAGAACAGGAATTTCTAGGGATTCGTAAGACAAATTATGGTTTTGAGGCATTGACGTCGAATAGACAACGTACAGAAAATATTTTTGGCGATACGGTCGTTATCGAAAAGCCGACACTTGAAGATATTATGCTATATACAAAGAAAGGAAAAGAACGTTATGCTAAATCTTATTCGTAAAGATATTTTATTACAGAAAAATGGAATCTTAATTCTGTTACCTGCCTTATTTATCTATTTGTTTTTTGGTACTTCTATTACCTGGGGAAGTATTGTATTTTCTATTGTAATCATTATGGATGTTTTTTCAAAGGACGAAAAATCGTCAACAAATTTACTGTTGAACGCTTTGCCTTATACACGAAATGAAATAGTTAGTTCGAAATATATTGGTGCCATTATATTAATGACTTTCGTTCTCCTAACTATTTCTGTTGGAAATTGGATTATACATAGCGAAATGGTGCAATGGAAGCAATTACTTTTGATTACAAGTATTGTCGTCATCTTTATTTCATTTGCTTTTCCTTTCTGTTATCTTTTTAAAAGTCGTTATTTAATGAATGCGTCTATTGTTTTGTTTTGTCTTTATCTTGTTATCGTTAATACATTTATCGTAGATTTGAATGATCGAATTAGAAATATCGTGCATACAATCTTGTCATTAGAAAATACGCAGCTGTATTTATTCGTGACCTTATCAGTCGTTCTGCTTTACGTTATCTCATGGATACTTTCTATTCGTATTTATAGAAGAAAAGTATTTTAATGGTGTTGAAAAAGGGGTATTTAACTTGTTTTCAACAGAACTTTAATCTTCCATATTGTAACTCAGTTAACGGTGATAATGGAGTAACAAAAGAGTAGTATGTCGTTTCATGTTTTTAATAACCTACGAACAGTGCAAAAAAGGAGTGAATTCAATTTGGACCCACTCCTTTTTCTAATCAATAGATTTCCATTTCCCTGTTTTATCCCGCATATAACTGACAGTAAGACCCTCACTGATTGAAAGCTTACTTTATTTACTCATAATGAAAACTTGACAAATAGCTTATGATGCATTAATATAAGAAAAAAACAATGTTAGTTGTTAATAACTATCATGAAAGGAGTAGTTGTTATTTGAATGAAAAAACTAAAAGTACCGCAGATAAAATCCTATCAGCGACAATCCAATTAATGTCTGAAAAAGGGTATAAAGCCGTAACAATTAAAGAAATTGCAGCAAATGCGGGTATGAGTGAAATGACTGTTTTTCGAACCTTTGGAACAAAAAAAGCAATATTAGAAGCCATAATCGATAACTACCTATACACAGGGCCTATAGAACAACAGATCCAAAAAAATATCACATTTAATTTAGAAGAGGATCTACTAATGATAAGTATGTTGTATCATGAACTATTGGCAAAAAATAGACAAATTTTCTTAATTTCCATTATGGAACGTAAAACAATGCCCGATATTCATGTGAATGTCCACAAGAATGCAGCTAAATTTCTAAAAGTAGTTATCGACTACTTAAAAGTGATGCAGGAAAAGGGCAAGGTAGTTGATGGAGACCCAGAAATTCAAGCGTTAACATTAATGCAATTTAACTATGGGAAGTTTGTTGCTGAAACACTACTGGAGGACTCGTCCTCTACATTACCACAGGAGGATTATCTTCGAGAGGCGATAACTATAATTGTTAAGGGATTAAAGCCTTAATTTTTTTTACGATTCAATGTTAGTTATCACTATCTAACATTGAAGTGTTTTCGTTTCTTTCCCTCATTACATAAACTTAATGTTAGTTTCTAATAACTAACTGACAATGTTTAACATAAATTAAATATATATAAGGAGTGTGTTGAATGAAAAGAATGGAAGATAAAGTTATTTCGGAGATTAGTGGGCAGCGCCGTTCATATCCTACTGTCACGCTCATCGTTGTGCTTGCTGGAGTGCTTGTCATAGCAATGTCAATTGCTGGAACAGCAGTAGCAGTTCCACAAATAGGCGTTGATTTGAGCGTATCCGGTGCCCCTTTGCACTGGGTGGTTGCAGCTTACAATCTAACATTTGCTGCTTTTACGCTAGTATTTGGATCGCTGGCGGATTTATTCGGCCGTCGGCGTACATTTATCATTGGATCGGCTCTTTTTGTCATTGGATCGCTTATTAGCGCAATCTCGAATAATATTTTTCTGATGGACGCTGCTCGTGCACTAGCTGGCATCGGTGGTGCAGGAGTGATGGCAAGTGGTGGTGCAATCCTTGCCACTACATTCAATGGTCCAGCTCGTATGAGAGCATTCGCTGCGTTAGGAACGATGGCAGGTGTAGGTATTGCCATTGGTCCATTTTTGTCTGGTTGGTTAGTTGGCGAGTTTGGGTGGCGTTCCATCTTTCTTATTTATTTAGCCATTGGCGTACTGATTCTGATTGGTACTTTGTTCATATCTGAGTCGCGAGGAGCTCAGAGCGTCAAAGTAGATTGGCCAGGGATGCTTACTTTTATCGTAGGGTTCACGCTAATAATGTTTGGCATCATGCAAGGGCCAGAGATTGGGTGGGGAAGCCCGGTAATTCTTACAGTGTTTGTGGTTGGAATAATATTACTTTCAATTTTCGTTTTCGTTGAGCGACGAAGTACACATCCTGTTCTTAACTTAAAGCTGATTAAAAATACAAGATTTATGGCTTGGTGTATTAGTACACTTATAACATCAGTTGGTTTTCTCGGTGTACTGGTCTTCCTTCCAGTCTACTTACAAGGGGTGAATCAGATCTCTGCTGAAGAGGTTGGTGTTATTATGCTGATACTAACGGCACCAGTATTAGTGATTCCCCAGCTTGGTGGCTGGTTAGTAAATCGGGGCGTTTCCACTCCGGCTCTTATTGGGCTAAGCCTTTTGTTAATAGCTGCTGGTAATGCCTGGTTAACGGTGATTCATCCAGGTGTAAGTACAAGTGATTTATTTGGTCCCTTGCTAATGATTGGAGTCGGAATGGGAATTTCATTTGGTATTACCGATGGCCAGGCTATGAGCCTCGTAGACCAAGAGCAAGTTGGAATGGCGGCAGGTTTCCTTAATACTATTCGAGGTGGTTCTGAAGCATTAGTTATTGCTGTGTTTGGTGCAGTATTAGTCACATTGCTTCAGGTACGGGTGAAATCAGCTGAGCTTGCAGAGCAAGTAGCAGCAGGGGTTATTACTAGTTCAGACTTAGGATTTCTCTCTGAACAGTTCACCGAAGCATGGCAAGTTACACTATGGGGCGTAGCTGCAATTTGTGCTACGATGGCAGTTGTCGTTTATGTAATGCTTGTAGTGCCTAAGCGCTATTCATAGGAATAGTAGTTATTCAAGATTTTAGTATACAAACTTGTAAATGATAAATCTAAAGGAATTTAACTATCGAGTCAATAAAATGTCGAAGATCTATAAATGTTACTATTTAATTTCCACTATAGGCGGAGGCTTTTCACATACTGCCTAAAAGCCTCCTTGTCACTTCTTACCTAGTCATGCTCTCCTGCGTATTTGGTTCCTATTTATAGTAACATTACAAAACTAATGTACTTCATTGTATGTTACAGTGATGATATTTGGTTTACTAAGAACGGTGGAATAAATAAATTAGCTACGGTTATACAAAAACTCTAAAAAATGTACGATTTGACTTATACCTATTTTTTAATAGTTTTCATGTACGTCATTCATTTTTCTTTTTTGTAGGCTTTTCATCCAGAATGGACCTTAACTCCTTAATATCATCTTCTGATAAAGAATCTTCCTGGATAAACTGTACTAGCATTGATTTTAATGTTCCACCATAAATTCGCTGAATAAAGGACTTTGCCTCTGCATGTTGACAATCATCCTGGGTGTAAAGCGGAAAAAAGGTGTATACTCTTTGGTTTTTATTTACTCCGACAACCTTTTTATGAGCAAGACGATCCAAAAGTGTGCGTACTGTTTTCGCCTTCCAGTCCTTCTGTTCCTGCAAGGATGAAATGACTTCGTTGGCTGTCTGTGGGGACTTTTCCCAAAGCACATTCATGACTTCCCATTCTGCTTCCGATATACTAGGTACTTTATTTGTCACACTAATCTCCTCCTGCTTAAAATGCGCCCGTTTAATGTACAAAAATTTTTAGTATGTGTATACTAGGCTTTTTCAATTAGCATTAACCTTAAAAGCTAATATATATCCTTATCTCTTAAAATGGATAATGTTATTTCAGCTGCCTTACTTCCGTAGGAGCTTGCTTCATTTTGTATGTTCGTTGCAAAGAAGAAAGTATCCGCTTCGGTCTCGACATATCCTATGAACCAACCACTAATATTTTTGCCATTGACACTACCTGTGCCAGTTTTTCCTGAGAGTATCATACCATCTTTTTCCTCTAATTTAATTGCATCTTTTACCGTTTGGATATTCTTATCTTTAAATCCATATTTGTTTGTATAAAAGTCTTTCAGTGCATTTACTTGTTCGATTGGAGATACTTTCAAGGAAGACTCCAGCCAATAGTTGGATAATCCAGCAGAAATATCTTTATTACCATAGTTTATTGTCTTTAGATAAGCTTGGATGTTGTCTTTAGAAACATGTTGATCCAATCTTTGAAAATACCAAGAAACAGAATTTTTCATTGCTGTAGTTAAATTTTGATCCTGATTCCAAGAATCATATGGATATTGCATCCCATTCCACTTTAACGTGGAATTTTCGTTTGTTATGACATTTGATTCTAGTCCAAATAATGCGCTATAAATCTTATACGTAGAATTAGGAGAAACTCTTAATGTGCTTTTCTCTTCATTATAAATACGATATGTCTCATCTTGTATACTATATAATACAAAGCTTCCTTCATAACCCACAAAATAGTTGCTTAAATCCTCGTAGATTGTTCGTTCATGCTTAAATTTATGATGATTATCTTCAGCTGTCGTAGCAGAAATGATCGGAATTTGACTCGTTACAAATAACCCTACAAGCATAAAGATAGCTAGACTTTTCAGCTTCAACAGCTTTGATTCGGTTGTATACGATGCAATACTTTCAATACGCCTTTTAATCTGCCTTTTTGACCCGTTTAGCTGATTTGTCAAAATAAAATGCTCTCTGCTCTGGGAGTTTTTATCAACAAAATTAATAATTGTATTTCCATAGACCCTATATTTCTGCTTATCTAATAACTTCAATACAGCAATATCGCAGGCAATTTCACGATCTAATCTCATTTCTTTAAAAGCAAACCAAACGAATGGATTAAACCAGTAAACAATTTGATACATGACAACAAGGTAATTTATTGCAATATCTTTATATTTATAATGATTCAGTTCATGTAGCAAAATGTATTTAATTTCCTCCATCGATAGCCATTTTTCAAAATGGCTTGGCAATACAATATAAGTTTTAAATAGACCAAATGTCATAGGGGATTTGACAAGCGGGGATATTCCTATATTTATTTGTTTTGTTACATTTAACCGTTGTTTACATTGTTCAAACAAACTTAGAATTTCATTATTCCCAATGCTATACGTAGCGCGCTTTATTTTTTTAAGTTTTAACCACGAATGGATTGTTAGCGCAGTGAAAAGCAGCATGCCTAGTATCCAAATTACGACTAGTATTTCATTTAGGGCTGTAAGATCCATTCGATTAACAGAGACTGAAAAGTCCTGCATCCAGTTTACCTCCGCTTGAGGTTCTTCAGCCAAAGTTGTAGATGATGGTGTTTGATTTGCTTGCTTACCATCCATCGACAAATAGTTTCCAACATGAAGGTAATGAGTTGGTATGAAAGGAAGCGTCAACGCAAATAGCAATAAAAACCATAAATGATATCTCCATTTGGCGGAGAGTTGGTTTTTAAACAATTTTCTAATTAACGTAATAACTACAACAGTAAAAGAAGACACCATAAAACTTATCATAAAGTGGATAAAATCCATGCTATTCTCTCCAATTCTTGACCATCTTAACTTTCGTAGCAATGATTACTAAAAGATAGAATCACATAATGAATATATAAAAATAGTAGCACTTCATGATTGGTTAAGCAATCTACCAAATTTATGTAAACAGTGCAATTACAAGAAGTAAACGTACAACCTATATAGTAGATCGCCCCTTCTAGATGATTGTCACAACCATATTTCAAGGGATCTTGTTTAATGATCTTTGTCCATTTGACAAAAATAGATTACGACTGTAGTATTAGACTACGGTTGTAATCTGTATGTAGTTACTTAGGTGAGAGATTGTACAAGAAGAATCTAAGCAAGCTAAGTAAAGACAAGAGCTCTTTTGTGTTGATGCTTCGGTACTTCTTCATACTTTTTCCCATAATATTCGCTATACTCAGGAATCAGCCTTCTTACCGAGTTAGCGACTTCAACTAGATAATATCGGAGATACTGATTTCCATTCGTCTTGAGACCCCACAGCGAACGTTTTTTGTGAGCAAAAGGCTCAAGCCATGCCCACGGAAAGCGTCCGTCAGGAATGAAAAGCAATGAAATGGTTTGGGAAGGATATCAGCAAAATGGACACAAAAAATCCTAAATTGCTTTTAGTAATGATGATTAAAGATGTCAAGCAGAGAGGAGGCACGGCTATGTTATCCCAAAATGGAGAAAATCCTTAAATCGCTTCAATAGGTGCCTATTAATAGAGTGATTTTTAAAGGGAGTTTGTTGAAACAATGGAAAAAAGAGATAAAAGAAAACATCCGTTTACCTTACGAGTTAGCATTTTATTTCTTCTTATATTCTTCTTATTTACAATATTAATTTTTCGGCTTGGGGTTGTACAAATTTTAAATGGAGACAGCTTCCAAGCAGAAATAGACCGAACAACTCAAGATACGACGAAAATGCCGGTACCACGTGGGAGAATATATGATCGTTACCATCGCGTTATTGTAGATAATCAACCACTATATGCGATCACTTATATGCCGGCAAAAGGGGTACAAGCACAAGAAAGATTAGAGGTCGCGGAAAAATTATCAACCTTTATTTCGATGTATCATGGCAAAAATAAGCAAGCTCAATTAGATACGCTAACCTTACGAGATAAAAAAGAATACTGGTATTTAAAGCATATAGATGAAGCAAAAAAACGATTAATGGAAAAAGAAGTAGCTAGCATGGACCCATCAGAACAATATAGTACGATTTTGAAGAGAATAAATAAAGAGGAAGTTAACGACATAACAGAAGAACAGTTAAACATTATCCTTATAAAAAAAGAATTAGATAAGGCGATGACCTTAACACCACACATTGTAAAGAATGAGGGGGTAACACCAAGTGAATTTGCCAAGGTTTCGGAACATTTACATGAGTTACCTGGAATTAATGCAACGACAGATTGGAAACGAGCATATCCTTATGGTGATACGATTAAAAAATTGTTAGGGTCCATTACATCTCATAAAGAAGGGATTTTAAAGGATAAAAAAGACTTTTATTTGACACGTGGCTATAGTCCGAATGACAGAGTTGGAAAAAGCGGATTAGAAGAGCAGTATGAGGCTGTTCTAAGAGGAAGAAAGGAGCAGATGAAGTATACGATCAATAAAAGGGGGGAAATAGTTGATTCCAATATTGTGGTTGAAGGTCAGCAAGGGAAGGATTTAGTTTTAACGATCGACATAGCACTCCAGGAAAAAGTTGATCAGATTGTACGTGATGAATTGAAAGCAATTATTAAAAAATATCCATATGAAAATCGTCATATGGAAGACGCGCTAGCCGTTGTTTTAAATCCAAAAACCGGTGAGTTGCTTGCCGTTTCTGGACAGCATTATGATCGCAAGCAAAATGCATTTCGTAATACTGCGTACAAAGCATTGTATGATCAACATATACCAGGTTCTGCTGTGAAAGGGGCAACAGTATTAGCCGGTTATCAATCGGCTGTAATAGCTCCGGGAGATACGTTTTATGATAAACCATTAAAAATTAAAGGAACACCAGAAAAAAGTTCGTATACTGATTCAAGCCTTGGCTTGCTTAATGATCAGGATGCTTTAAAAAGATCATCTAACGTGTATATGTTTTACATCGCCTTACGTATGGGTGGAGAATATCATTATCAGTATAATCAACCTGTTACATTTCAAAAAGAGGCGTTTCAAGAAATGCGGAATTATTTTTCTCAATTTGGACTTGGTGTACAGACTGGAGTTGACTATCCTTATGAGGGTACAGGATATAAAGGTCCTAATCCCGTAGCAGGTAATCTCCTGGACTTTGCTATTGGACAGTATGATACATACACCACTATGCAATTAGCTCAATATGTTTCTACGATTGCAAATGATGGATTACGTGTTCGGCCTCATTTTTTGAAAGAAATTCGGCTCCCTAATCCTTCTGAAAAACAGCTCGGTTCTTTGTTTAAGAGCGTAAATACAGATGTACTGAATCGGGTTGAAATGAGTCAAAGTCAGATTAAACGTGTCCAAGAGGGCTTTCGACGTGTATATCAGGAGCCCGGTGGAACCGCATATCGCGAATTTGGTGATAAATCGTATAATCCTGCAGGAAAAACAGGAACAGCAGAAAATGAGATTAATGGCAATTATACGGAGAATCTCACTCTCATCGGATATGCACCATTTGATCATCCAGAGGTAGCTTTTGCAATTGTCGTACCACACACTGGTAAAGGCGAACATGTAAACAATAAAATAGGCGAACGAATAATGGATGCTTATTTTGAATTGAAAGAAGAACGTCGTGAACCAAAAGATAAAGAACAAACCGAATAAATGTCGATATGCTTTTGCATTAGCTAATAGTTACCCAATTATATATACACGCTTTTGCTACGATAGGCAATACTAAGACCCATATGTTGCATCTAATAATCTTGCCAATCACCTTCATGTCACGCTGTGAACGATGTAGGAGTAATCGACGAGAAGGAGTTATTAGGAATAAAAAACATATAGAAAGAAGGAAGATTTTTCATGAAAGTATGTACGCAGCTTTGCCGATCAAATAAATATAAGTGGACAGGAATTTTATTACTGTTAGCATTTATTGCTTTAGTAGGTTGCTCGAAAAATGAGGTAAGTAATCATAGTAACCAAAAGAAGCAAGAAACTGACATCAAGGCCACTTTTAGCAAACTTGAGAAAGAATTTGATGCCAGACTTGGTGTGTTTGCTCTAGATACTGGAACAAATAAAACGATAGCTTATCGCTCAGAAGAACGTTTTGCATATGCTTCAACGCATAAAGCCTTAGCGGTGGGAGCGCTGTTACAACAAAAATCAATGGAAGATTTAGAACAAAGAATTACCTATACTAAAGATGACCTTGTAAATTATAACCCAATCACAGAAAAGCATGTGGATACAGGGATGACGCTAAAGGAGCTATCCGATGCTTCTATTCGTTTTAGTGATAATACAGCAGCTAATCTTATATTCAATCAAATAGGTGGCCCTAGTGGATTGAAAGATACACTGAGGGGTTTAGGGGATGAGGTTACTAATCCCCAGCGAAAGGAACCAGCATTAAATGAATTTACACCAGGAGAAACAGCTGATACTAGCACACCAAAGGCACTTGTTACTAGCCTCCAAGCTTTCACACTTGGAGATGTACTTCCAGAGGAAAAACGAACGATATTAGTAGATTGGCTTAAGCGAAATACGACGGGAGATAATTTGATTCGTGCAGGTGTTCCAAGTAATTGGGAGGTTGCAGATAAAACGGGAGCTGCTTCATATGGTACGCGAAACGATATTGCTATCATTTGGCCAACAAAAGGTGATCCGATTGTTCTTGCCATACTTTCTGATCGGGATAAAGAGGATGCTGATTATAATGATAAGCTTATTGCACAGGCAACAAAGAAAGTAATAGAACTTCTCTATTTAGATAAAGAGTAGGTTGGAGCAATCTAAATATAACAGTAAATTTCTTTTAGACTAGAATCGGGACGTACTATTCGTATGTCTTCTCGATTCTTTTTTTGTTAGGTATGTTATAGTTTTATATTTCTTTATTTACGTATTAGAGATTTAAGCGTTGCATATAAAGGTAGTGAAAGATCTAATACTTGGTTATATCGCCTTGTGCCTATGAACAAGGGAAACGCTAAATCTTTGATCACGAACTACTTATGATAGGTATCCCATTTACCCCACATATAACTAGCAGTAAGCCCCTGACTTCAAGCAAAAAAGTGAACCCAATATTGGTAAGAGGGGGTTCGACTGCTAGCAAATGTCCGATTGATTCAATGGTCTTTAGGTCATTACTACCAATCAATGGGGATAAACAATCCTCCACGGATGGAAGTTTCACTTTATTATTTAGGTTGATCGAAAGTATGTTTAGCAACCTTAAGAAACTCTTTTACAGCGGGAGATGCATTTGAAATTGAACTGCAAGCTAGTGCAACTTCACGCCAATTAATAATATTTAATTTACCTATTTTAATAGTTTGCTGTGTTTTTAGAAATAGCGCTGGACCGATTGTAACTCCGAGCCCTTCCTGTACCATATTGGCTATTGTATTACAGTCATGTACTTCGAAGCGGATAACAGGTTTAACATTTGCTTGCTTAAACAACGCTTCTACATGTGCTTGGTACATACCTGTTGGCATGATAAAAGGTTCATCTTGTAAATCTTGCATATTTACCGTTTGTTTGTTAAAAAACTTATGTTCTGGATGAAAAGCGATAACCATTTCATCTTTTATTAGAGGTACAAGATCAAAGTCTGAGGTCGATCTATCCTCCACAACAAACCCTATGTCTATAATTCCTGAATTCAGCCATTCGGTAATTTCTTCGTATGTCCCCTCATAAAATCTAAATTCTATTTTAGGATGCTTTTTTTGAAATTTTGCAAGTATTTTTGGTAATAAACAAGAAGAGGCGCTCGAAAAAGTACCAATATGAATCGTGCCTATTTCTAGATTAGTTGCTAGAGCTACTTCCTGGTTTATTTTTTCCATATTATTTAGCACTTCTCTCATATGAGGAAGGATTTTTTGCCCCAATTCTGTAAGTGCTATCCCTTTTCGGCGATCACGAATTAATAAGGTCACACCCCATTCTGATTCCAGACTGGCAATAGCATGACTTACAGCTGATTGGGTCATATTTAACCTTTCCGCGGCTTTGGTAAAACTCCCCACCTCCATCACTTTCGTTATAATTTCAAAGCGAATAAGACTCATGAGTTATTACTCATCTCCTTCATTAAAAATATCAATTTTACTTATGTTATCACAGGGCATAAAATGAGAACAAGTCTTGAAGTGATAAGGAGCTGTAGAAATTGAATAAAAAACTAAATTTAAATATATTTTTACTTGCTTTAGGAGCATTTGTTACAGGTACTGCAGAGTTTGTTGTTTCTGGAATTTTAGAAATTATTTCTGTTGATTTAGATATAACCATTGCATTAGCAGGTCAATTGATAACCGTATATTCTTTGTCTTATGCTATAGGAGCACTCGTCTTGGTTATGTTAACTGCAACATTTGAACGAAAAAAAGTATTATTATATTCCATCTTTACATTTATCTTAGGAAATATAATTGCATGTTTTAGTTATGACTACGCTTTACTTATGATATCACGAGTTATTATGGCTATGAGTGGTGGATTGTATATTGTAGTTGCAACGAATTATGCTGCTCAAATTTCTACGCCTGAAAAAAGAGGTGGTGCCATAGCAACTGTTATCACGGGCTTTACCGTTTCGTTAGTACTTGGAGTTCCAATAGGAACATATTTAGCAGCTTATGTAGATTGGCGGTATATCTTTCTAATTATTGCCTTCATCACGGTCCTTATTTTATATTTCCTTTACAAAAGATTACCTTGGATTAAAGGGAATACGCCACTCCCTTTTAAGCAACAAATACAGATAATCAAGGATAAGCGACTATTTACAGGGTTACTAACTACCGTATTTTGGATTCTCGGATATACAATGGTGTTTGCATATATTTCGCCGTTATTAGGTACAACTGCTGGATTATCTATAGAGATGATTAGTGTCGTATTATTCGTTTTAGGTACGTTTGCTTTTATTGGCTCTCGATTTGGGGGGTATGCAGTAGATAAATGGGGTCCAAATCGAACGATATCAATTAGTTTATTCATTCACGCAATGGCTTTATTTTCTTTAACGTTTACAACGCAGTCAACAATAGGCGTTTTTATTACCGTAATGGTTTGGGGAGCAGCTACTTGGACAACAACACCTGCGAAGCAATTTTACCTTATTACATTGAAGCCGGATTCGTCTGAAACGATACTAAGCTTTAATACAGCATTGATGAATGTTGGGATGACTCTTGGGGCTGCTTTCGGAGGTATAATCATACAGTATATTTCCATTTTATATTTAAGTTGGATTAGTGGTTTATTTGTAGTTCTAGCTTTAATTTTCATTACATGTTCGTTTCACTTAAATAAAATAAAATCAACGAATGTACACATAGACAACTAGCACAGTAATGAAAAAGGGGTAATCGGATTATTGGATGGAAAGAGGTTAAGAGCTGGCTCTATCCTCGCAATTTTCCGAATACCCTAGTTATCAACTGCTACGACTATCATATTCTAATACATAATTTACATATGTCTAACCATGATTGGTTAATGTGCCATCATTTCATGGACAATATCGTGACCATCCATTTCTGATGGATAGTAGGTTGGCCAGTTGTTGACTTCTTCCAGTAAATCTTCACGGCTGTCACCCCAATATAGGTGGTAATGCCCAGCTTCGTTTGGATAGATACTATGATCACTGAATTGAATATACTGAGGAAGCTCTTCAGTTTCTTCAACTAGTTTAAATATGTATCTTACTCCCCTATTTCCCGCGTCATATGTTAGGATTTCGTACCCATCATAGGTATATTCACCTGTATATTTATCGCCATTTTTGAAGAACGTTACCATATCCCCTTGAATTAGGATACGATCAACATCCGTTTGATAGCCTTTATTATAATATTTCTTATACGCTTCAGCTGTCTTATCACCTTCATTTTCAGCCTTATAAACGAATACCTCATCAAGCGTCCCATCTTGTAAATATGGATATACAGATTGCCAGTCACCTTCCCAATCTGAGAGTGAACGATCTTTCACTTGACTGTCTTCAAAATACCCTTCGTAAATTTGTTTTGTTTCTTCATCAAGTGCATGACTGTGGTCGTGATCATGGTCGTGATTATGATCATGCTCATTTGTATTATCAGTTGTTTGCTCTTGCTGTTTAGAAGTGTTGCCGGATGATGATTTTTCATTATCTTCCTTAGATGAGCCTGAATTTTGACACCCTGCTAATACTAGTAACGAACTAATGGTTACTATGCTAAACCATTTTATAAATGAAATACGCATAAATACTCCTCCTCATAAATCGTAATGATTACGATTTAGATTATACATATATGGAGTGCGAACGTCAAGACAAAATGTATCCATCCTTACTGAATGAAAATCTACTTTGCATAGGATAGGTGCCATGTCATCTTCATAGTCTTTCTTTTAGAAAGGGTTTTTGGATATGAGAGGTTAATAGATAACAATCCAAATATAAAAAGGGGAGAGTTAAATGAATACCTTTTAATTTGGGCTGTGACAAAACTAAAGAGGATAAAATAGCTCTTTCAAAAAAGGATAAAAACTCCTATAATATTATCAGACTATGCTCTCCTACTTTTATTGCATACGAAGGTGATTTAATAATGCTATTTTATAATCGTATATTAATAATGATACCGCCCTTCCCCTAGCTGGTCTCTTTGTTTTTAACATAGACCATGCTTGTAGGAGGGCAAAAAATGAAAAAATATACAGCACCATCTTTACTTTTAATGATTGTTCTGGTGGCTTTTCCACAAATTAGCGAAACAATCTATACGCCAGCTTTGCCGGATATTGCTAATGCGATTGGTGCTACAAATAATTCGGTGCAGTTAACCTTAAGTATTTACTTTATTGGTTTCGCCTTCGGGGTTTTCTGTTGGGGATGGGTCTCTGATTTAATCGGCCGGAGACCAGCAATGCTAAGTGGTTTAGTTTTCTATGGAATAGGAAGTGTGATGTGTTTTTATTCTGAAACCGTTACTTTCCTTCTTGTTAGCCGCTTCATTCAGGCTTTTGGGGCAGCTACTGGGTCAGTTATTACGCAAACCATTTTACGAGAAAGTATGTCTGGAAGTACAAGACATGTTATGTTTGCACAAATATCTGCAGTTATCGCTTTCACACCTGCAGTAGGTCCACTTATCGGTGGTTGGGTGGATCAGGAACTTGGGTTTAAGGCTGTCTTTTTAGTGCTTGTTATAATGAGTATTTTGTTGTTTATCTATGCTTTTTTCAGGCTACCGGAGACAACGAATGGTTTAACAAGAAAACGAGTCGCCATTTTGCCTGTTGCTAAACGAATTGTTTTTTCTCCACGTGTCTTTGTCTTTGGATTGCTAATTGGTGGTATAAACGGAATTTTGTTCAGCTATTATGCGGAAGCCCCCTTTATCTTTATGGAACACTTTCATATGTCTCCAGGTATGTTTGGTTTCCTAGGTATAATTGTGGCGTTGGCATCTATTATTGGAGCTATAATCTCAAGAAAATTATTAACCATATATCAGCCAGAGAGAATTATTCACCTTGGATGCTTCGTAATGATTGTAGGCTCTTTGTTATTAACATTGGCCGTTATTTTCACAGCTTCATTTAATCTAGCATTACTGCTAGGTATTTTAGTTGCAGTTTTTATCATGTTAATAGGAGCAGGTATTGCTTTACCAAACTGTTTGAGCCTTGCGCTTGTGGATTTTCAAGATGTTATAGGAACAGCCGGGGCAGTTTTCAGTTTAGGCTATTACATGTTAGTTAGTTTAGTAACGACGGGAATGAGTTTTCTTCATAATGGTTCATTGATTACGATGCCATTATATTTTTTGAGTATAAGTGTTGTTATGTGGGCACTTGGTAAAAAGTATATTTTGAGATAATAAAGAATTGAATTGAATTGAATTGAAGAGAAGCGCCTTGTTCCCAAGGTGTTTCTCTCTTTTTCTGTTTTAGTAACAAGTAATTAAACGGGATTAGGTAATTGGCTGCTTTTCAAATAAAAGATTCATATAACTACTTCGCACTATCTCTTTAATGAACTAATAAATCTAATAATAAGCAATATTCATAAAAAATAGAACAACATCTTTGTTGTGAAAGCGTTTCAACAACGTTAACCTTAATTTGTAACCGTGCAATTGTAGGGAGGTTCCTGTTTTATCCCGCACATAATTGGCAGTAGTGAGGTTAAACAAAACCCCAACTGATTGAAGTTTCACTTTATGGAAATAAACCTACTTGTCCTCCCAATCTAATTTAAGTTATTAAAATAAAGGAGGTAAATGGATCAATGATAAAAAAATGTGCACAGAAAGTATGTACAGTGTTACTAGCATTTATGTTAACTGTTTCTTATCTAAGTATAATTAATCGCTCATCAGCTTATGCAGAAGGTTGGAATCAAGATACTTCTGCTGGAGATGAAACAACTGAAATCACACAGCAAAAGGGGAACAGCAACATGAGATCTGCAGTGGAGGAGAAAATTGGAAAAAAGGATGAAAATTCAAAAGAATCACCAAGCGGGGAGGGATTACAAACTATTGATTCTACTAGTAATCAGACAGAAATTAATGATGAGAACTTGGAAGAAGGGGACTTAGAAATTATTCAAGGTGACGGTACGATAACCTATCACGATGATGGGTCTGCAACATTTGGAATTACATCGAGCGGAAAAAATAAAATAGTCTATAAAAATATGGAAGAAATGAAAAATGGTATTTTTGAAGCAGACATTACATCAGATACAGATTTGAATCGTTTCGGAGTTATTTTTCGAGTACAAGATCCCTCTGCGTATACGTATGTGGGAACGGAGGATCAGAACAATCAGTACTTCCATGAGCTCTTCGGTCCAGTGAACAAATGGACTTCGCTAACGAAAGGGATGGCGATAGAGGCAGACCAAACATACCATTTGCGTGTACGATTTATTAATGATTCAGCAACGCTCTTCATTAATGATGAAAAAATAGGATCATGGACGCAGTCTGGTGGTGTAGATAAAGCGGGATTAATTGGCTTAGAGAAGAGCCGCGGAGCTGCTAATATTACGATTTCGAATGTGCATATGAAGGAGTACATGCCTCCAGATCCACCAGATCTAGAGCCAATAGAGCAGACAATAAGCTCAGATTATATGAATGTAACAATTGATGAAGTGTTTCCTAGAGTAATCAAATACTCTGTTGGTAACAGTGTAATGAATGGGCAGCTATCACCAGTTTATGGATTAAAAATAAATAATATGCTTTACTATCCTGAAGTAAGCTTTGAAAAGGTTAGTGATCAGGAAGTGATTTATACGCTAGCTGTTCAGGATGAGTTTGAGGACCTTGATGCTACGTTTACCCTTTCACTAAAAGTGAATGGCAATAAGGTTGTTTATAGCTTTGAGGAAATAAATAATAACGGGAATACCACCATTGAAACAATCGAATTTGCAGATATGAATTTTATCTCAGTAAATGCTTCGCAAGCTGATGCAAATGCTAAATTAACCAATCTCAGTAGTGATGTTACCAAGCCCGGTGATACGACTGTGAATGTAGACTCATCAATGGAGGAAATAGGAAGTTCAAAGGGGTACTATGCTGCCTTCCTGTCAACAAACGAACTAAGTGCAGGGGTATGGTCCAGTTCAGAAGTAGATGGCTACCATAACTTGATTGCCAACCGGTACGTAAATGGTAATGGTAATAAAGCGCTAGGTATTGCATCCAACGCTCTTTATTACCATAGGGAGTTTATGTCAGAACCATCCTCTAATAAGCCGACCATAAAAATTGCCATTGCAGAGGATTTAAACGCAGATAACAACGTAGATTGGCAGGACGGAGCAATTGCATACCGTGATATTATGCAGACGATTAAGGGATCGGAAAACGTAAACAATAATGTAGGCATGCGCATTGCCATGAATTTTGGCTCACAGACCCAGCAGCCATTTCTGAAAACGCTAGACAATGTTAAAAAGGTAGCACTTGCAACAGATGGATTAGGACAGGCTGTTCTGCTTAAAGGTTATGGAAATGAAGGACATGACAGTGCTCACCCAGATTACGGTGATATTGGCGAGCGTATGGGTGGTTCAATAGATTTAAACAAACTTATTGAAGAGGGTCATCAGTACAATGCGGAATTTGGTGTTCACATTAATGCCCAAGAAACGTATCCAGAAGCAGATGCTTTTAGTGACGATTTGATTAACGGTCCTAATGCCAAAGGGTGGGGGTGGTTAGACCAGTCATACACTATTGATAAATTGAAAGATTTGTACTCGGGTGCACGTGCTCAAAGATTGGATGAATTAAAAGCAGCCGCACCTGAACTTGATTTTATATACCTAGATGTTTGGTATCAGGATCAATGGGAGTCCGATCGGATTGCTGAGCAAATTGTGGACAGAGGGTGGAGGATGACAACAGAATTTGGTACAGCTGTTCCAAATTATTCCACATGGCAGCATTGGGCAACGGACAAAAATTATGGTGGCTCAGCAAGCAAGGGTATTAACTCTGAAGTGCTTCGTTTTATTAGTAATCATCAAAAAGATTCCTGGGTACTAAATTGGCCAGAAGTGGGAGGTACAGCGGATCATCCATTACTTGGTGGATTTGAGTTAGCTGGTTTTGAAGGATGGCAATCGGATAAGAACTTCGATCACTTCATTCGCATGACATTTGATACGAATTTACCGACGAAGTTTTTACAAAAATATTATGTAATGAATTGGGAAACAACAGAAGGTGACCCAACGAAAACCAATTTAGAAAAAGCAATCAAGTTAAAGGATCCAAGCAATGGAGATCAAGTTGAAGTGAGACGAAAAAATGATTCGAGAGAACGAATCATTCGTCTTAATGACAATGTCATACTTGACGGTCATACGTATTTGCTGCCATGGATCGAGCAGGATTTCGAGAAACCAACACCTGATTCTAATAAACTATATCACTGGAATTTGGAAGGTGGAGAGACTACATGGACACTTCCGAATGAATACGAGGATGCTGCGAGTCTAAAAGTTTATAAGCTAACAGATCAAGGTAGAACGGATATGCATGAGGTAGAGGTAGTTGATAATCAAATTACACTGAACGCGGAAGCAGCAACTCCTTATATTATTGTTGCTGGCGACGATCAACAAATAAAGGTTGAGGAATGGAGTACTGGTAACCATATTCATGATTCTGGGTTTAATACAGGGACAATTAAAGATAAGTTTACAAAGGTTAAAGGTGATAAGAAAGCTGTCAGTGTAAATAGAACAGACCAAGCAGAGGATGCTCGAAATTTAAGCAGTGGCGACTATTATTTGAATATGGACAGTCCGAAAAAAGAGACAATTGTAACTCGAACGATAACCGATTTAGAACCTGGAGCGGAATATGTAGCAGAAGTATATGTGGAGAACAATAGTGATGGGCAGGCTTCAATTTCTGTTATGGGTGGCGTAGAGGAGGTTAGCAATTATACATTGCGTAGCTTACAAAAGAACTACGTAAAAGCTGATTCACATGCCACAAATGATGGATACAACAGTAATATGCAGCGGATGCAAGTAAGTTTTATCGCTGAAAGTGATACAGCTATATTATCGCTTGGCCGTGAAGCCGGGGAAGGGAATACAAGATTTGATGACATCCGAATTGTGCAAAGTTCATTGAATAATTACAGCTCACCAGGTGTATTTGAACAGGATTTTGAAACAGTTGTCCAGGGAATTTATCCTTTTGTTGTAGGTAATACAGAGGGTGTAGAAGATAACCGCATTCACTTGGCAGAGCTTCATACACCATATACACAAAAAGGTTGGGCAGGCAAAAAAATAGTTGATGATGTACTTGAGGGGAATTGGTCTCTGAAGGTGAATACCGGAAACAGTGGATTAGTATACCGAACTATTCCACAACACTTTCATTTTAAACCAGGTGTAACGTATAAAGTGAGCTTTGACTATCAAACAACTGCTGATTCGTATCGCTTCATCGTTGGTGACCAAGCGATTGATGTTCGAAATATCGACAAGGCAAATGGATTAACAACGAATGAATTACTCCCAGCATCTATAAAAACAAACACAGCAGAGTTTACCATTACTGGCTCAGAAAATGGTCAAACCTATATCGGTCTCTTTAATGATGGCACATCCGTAAATATGGACACTGGGGAAGGTACATTTATATTGGATAATCTTCGCATCGAGCAGGCAGTACCAGTATCAACAATAGCCGATTTACGTGCATTAGTTGACTATTATGATGAAATTGGTGCTTTTAAAAAGAAAAGCACTGTGCATGCTTTGAACATACATCTGACCGTGGTGGAACGATTTGAACAGAAAAAAGAAGAAGAAAAGATTGTGAAACACTTGAAAGGGTTTAAGCGGTTACTTGATCGACAAAAAGACAGAGGTTATATCACAAATGAAGCTTATGGTGGCCTTATTTCTGGTACCAACAGTTTAATTGGAAAATGGCAATAGAAGACGGATTTTTACATGAGCAATTTGTATAATTTGCTTAGGATTCATTTCTTATAAATTGGCTTTGCATGCTTATTTTTATTTATATTAATTAAGGGGCTGGCATAAATGGCTTATAAGGAAAGCTTTTACTTGTGGAACACCAATTGAAGCTTTGGCAATACAATATTATTTATCTACAGAAACGGTTAAAAAAATAGTCTATTCTAGATGAATGAAAGGCACTGACAAATCACTTGTTAGTGCCTTTCATGATGTCAAAAACGTTTCATCATTGTTTTAGGCATAGCTATTTATAAAACGATTTATTTAAATAGAAGATAAGTTGATATGGTTGAGTTAATTTCATAATATAGAGCCCTTGGGGCTCAAGACTTTAAAGACATAAAAATTAGAGCACCTCCCCAAATCCTGTATAATGTTAGTTACCACACAAACATAAACAGAGAGGTGAGATGCCC
>NZ_JAWDHA010000071.1:0-20945 GCF_034190895.1 Virgibacillus sp. M23
TACCTTGTAAATCATTTATAGAAATTCAAATGATATCCAGTAATCTTAGTGAGTGAACTATATGATGTTTATGAAATATTGAGAATACATGAGTATTTGGTAGAAAAATTAACTTTATTGAGGGAGGTCATAAGATGGATTCGCTAAAGCGGATGAACGATGCGGTCGACTATATAGAAGCCAATCTTATCAATACGATCGATTATAAACAAGTTGCGAAGTTGGCTTATTGTTCAGAGTATCACTTTAAACGGATGTTTTCTTTCCTTGCAGGTATTTCATTATCGGAGTATATCCGTCGTAGGCGCTTAACTCTAGCTGCCTTTGAGCTTAAAGACAAAGAAGCTAAAGTCATTGATATTGCACTTAAGTATGGATATCATTCCCCCGATTCTTTTACCAAGGCATTTCAAAATTTACATGGCTTAACACCTACAGAGGCAAGAGATCATGGGCGTTACCTAAAAGCGTATCCTCGGATGACTTTTCGATTATCAATACATGGAGGAATTGAAATGAATTATCGTATCGAAGAAAAAGCTTCTTTTTCAATCGTTGGACTAAAGAAAAGAGTACCAATTATTTTTCACGGTGTTAATCCAGAGATTGCTGCTATGTGGAAATCGTTATCTGAGGAGAGAATGGATCAACTGAAGGAGCTGTCTAATGTAGAACCAATAGGGATGATTCAAACGTCAACGAGTTTTTCTGAAGGCAGAATGGAGGAAAAAGGGGAACTGGATCATTATATTGGTGTGGCAACTACGAAGGTTTGTCCGGCAACTTTCGTGAAGCTCCATGTTCCTGCGTCAACAGGGGCGGTATTTGAAGCAATCGGACCATTTCCAGAAACCTTACAGAGTACTTGGGGACGTATTTATTCTGAATGGTTTCCATCTTCCAATTATGAGCAAGTGGAAGGTCCAGAAATACTTTGGAATGAAAATAGCGATATTCATTCACCTACCTTTAAAAGTGAAATATGGATACCTGTAAAAACAAAAAGCGTTAAATGACCTGAAATAGACTAAGAAGGAAGAGGCTGAGACAAAAGAATGAAGAAATAAACGAACGATGATTAGTTGAAAAATTAATTATCGTTCGTTTTCTGATCAGAATCATTCTTTAGCACCTGAAATAAGCGAGAATCCGGCGGGAACAGCACGAGTCCAAAGATCCACTTGGTAACGTGTTTTTCTTTACTAAGTTAGCTGAGGCCGTGTCCGCGAAAAGCGCGTATATTTTCACTGTGCGGCGATGATACTCCTATTGATAATATGATTATTCGTATGTTGAGTAAAGAAAATGTGTTTGACCCAGCCTCTTTTTGTAGTGTTGGAATTTATAAAATCAGCCCATGTGGAAAAATGTGGGCGTGTTGAGCCGCGTTCAGCTCCAGCGCCCAGAAACGAGGCGCTTCAGGAATCGCCTTAATCTAAGTCATCATCGGCTTGCAAGCTACTGTGATTCCTTTATCTTCGTTGACTCGCTCCAGTCGCTACGTTTCTAATCGGGCACTTGCGCTTTTGTTCTGCTGTAGGAGAATCACTATAATCTCATGCAAGTCGTTGTTTCAAAGACTGCTCTATCTACACAACTGCAATATTATGATTACTGTTGTCAATGTTCTGCCTGCTTATCCTCCAGGGGCTTCACTATCACACCCAATCATGACCGGGTTTAAATATTCAGTGATTATACAATATTTCCAGATTAAAATACAATTTAATGAATAAATATTTATAAAAATTTATAAATATACTTGAAGGTTGATTGTTAAACTTCTATAATAATGAATAATCTAAAAAAACGCAGAGGTGAGAATATAATGACAAAAGGTTTTCTTGTTTTAGAAACGGGTGAAACTTTTCCGGGTGATTGGATAGGTTATGAATGCGAAGTTTCTGGAGAAGTAGTTTTTAATACAAGTATGACTGGTTATCAGGAAATGCTTACCGATCCTTCCTATGCTGGGCAAATATTAACTTTATCCTATCCTATTATTGGAAATTATGGTGTTAGTTCAGATAGTCATGAAAGTAATGATCTGCATGTAGCTGGGGTTATCTTAAGTGATATATGTGAAACACCAAGTCATTTTCAATCAGAAATTACATTATCAGAAAGTTTAAAGCAAGCAGCTGTTCCAGGACTTAAAAATGTGGATACACGAACCTTAGTTACCATTATTAGAAAACAGCAAACCGTACGTGGTAAGCTGATTTTAGAAAAAATAGTTCCTGGTTATGGGCATAAGTTTTCTCTTCCAAATAGTCATAAGTTGATAGAACAAGTCAGTGTTAAGAAATCTATTGTTTTAGGAGCAGGTAGCAGCTGTCATGTGGTATTGGTTGATTTTGGCTATAAAAAATCGATTGTGGATGCATTGATAAAACAAGATTGTAAAGTGACAATAGTTCCACATTCCAGTTCGTTTGAAGATATCGAAAAGCTAAATCCTTATGGGGTTATTATTAGTAACGGTCCCGGTGACCCAGAAGATTTAGAACGTTACTTTCCTTTAATAAAAAGACTAACGAGACGTTACCCAACCTTAGGAATTTGTTTAGGGCATCAACTTATTGCTTTAGCATATGGAGGAAAAACTAAGAAAATGTCCTTTGGTCATCGAGGAGCTAATCACCCTATTAAGGATTTATTTACTGGAAAAGTGACAATAACTTCGCAAAATCATGGGTATGTAGTAATAAAGGAAAGTTTAAACCCCAAGTATTTTCAGCTGTTATTTCAAAATGTTAATGATGGTTCTGTAGAGGGACTGAAGCATGTGTCACTTCCGGTGATAACGGTACAGTTTCATCCCGAAGCGCATCCTGGACCGAGTGATGCACATTATATATTCACAGATTTTGTTGAAACAGCCAGAATGACAAGGGGGAAGCAACTATGCGCAACTGTTCATCCTTAAAGAAAGTGCTGGTTATTGGATCAGGTCCCATTGTTATTGGCCAGGCGGCTGAATTTGATTACGCTGGTACACAGGCATGTTTAGCATTGAAAGAGGAAGGTATAGAGGTTATTCTTGCAAATAATAATCCGGCAACAATAATGACCGATAAACACATTGCAGATAAGGTTTATATGGAGCCGTTACAAGTGGAGTCTTTAGCGACTATTATTGCTAAGGAAAAACCAGATGGATTAATTGGTACGTTGGGTGGTCAAACAGGGCTAAATCTAACGATTGCGCTCCATGATCAAGGGATATTAGAGGAACATCAAGTGAACATTCTTGGTACATCTGTACAATCAATTCGTAAAGGGGAAAGTCGTGAAGAATTTCGTCAGCTAATGCTTGATTTACATGAGCCTGTTTCGCAATCAAAGGTAGTTGAAACATTAGAGGAAGGACTTGATTTTGTAAAAGAAATTGGTTATCCCGTTATATTACGGCCAGCCTATACACTTGGAGGTGAGGGAGGAGGATTTGCTTATAATGAACCTGAATTAATGGATCGTTTACAGAAGGCGTTAGAACTAAGTCCAATTCAGCAAGTTCTAGTAGAGAGAAGTATTAAAGGCTGGAAGGAAATAGAATACGAAGTTATACGTGATGTCAATGATACATGTGTGATTGTTTGTAATATGGAAAATATAGACCCTGTTGGAGTCCATACAGGTGATTCTATGGTGGTAGCACCATCCCAGACATTATCTGATACACAGTACCAATTACTTCGTTCTTCTTCCTTAAAAGTCATTAGAGCTCTGGGGGTAGTTGGAGGTTGTAATATACAATTTGCCTTAAACCCTCATTCAAATGATTATTATATTATCGAAGTAAATCCCCGGGTAAGTCGTTCGTCTGCATTAGCTTCCAAGGCCACAGGCTACCCAATTGCTAGGATTGCAACCAAATGTGCTATAGGGCAACAATTGGATGAAATTATCAATCCAATTACAGGGAATACATATGCATCTTTTGAGCCAGCTCTTGATTATTGCGTCGTTAAACTTCCACGATTTTCTTATGATAAATTTACTGAAGCTGATCGTACACTCGGTACACAAATGAAGGCTACGGGTGAAGTAATGGCTATTGACAGGACATTCGAAGGTGCATTAAACAAAGCAGTACGATCATTAGAATTAAATGTTAATAGTATGCATTGGCCAAAGATGACTCAAATTACTTTTCGCAGGCTTCAAGAATTATTAGAAACACCTAATGATTTACGATTGTTTGCAATCAATGAAGCGTTCAAGCGTGGTTGGAATGTATGGCAAATAAAAGAAATGACACAAATAGACCTGTGGTATTTAAGGAAAATAGAACATATTGTTTTATTCGAGCAATGGGTAGCCAAAAAATCGATTGCCACTATTGACAGAGAAGCATTACAAAAGGCGAAGCGATTTAATATAAGTGACGAGCGCATTGCTTTTTTATTAGGTGTAACGTCAAAGGAGATTAGAGCGAGATACGAAGAAGTCCAGTTAAAACCGGTATATAAATTAGTAGATACATGTGCAGGTGAATTTGATGCTGTAACTCCATACTATTACTCTACGTGGCATGGACAAGACGAAGTAGCAATTAAACGTGATAAGAAAAAAATACTTGTGCTAGGTTCTGGACCAATCCGTATTGGCCAAGGTGTTGAATTTGATTATTGCTCCGTACACGCAGCTTTAGCAGTAAAAAAATTAGGCTATGAAGCAATAGTGATTAATAATAATCCAGAAACAGTCAGTACAGATTATTCCATCGCTGATCGACTTTATTTTGAGCCTTTAGCATTAGAAGACGTGCTTCACGTCGCTCGTAAAGAGGGAGTGGAGGGGGTAATCCTGCAATTTGGTGGGCAGACAGCTATTAATCTAGCAAATGATCTCAAGCGTGAAGGAATAAAAGTTATGGGTACATTACCTGAGCATATTGATCAGATGGAGGATAGAGAACAGTTTTATCACTTGCTTGACACGTTATCGATTGATCATATGAAAGGTGATATTGTTAAAAATTTAGATGAATTAACAGTATCAATAAATGAATTAGGCTTTCCTGTTCTTATACGTCCTTCTTATGTAATCGGTGGACAATCGATGTTTATTTGTAACAATAAATCAGAATTGCATGATATTGTGGATCGAATTCAATATGACACGAATGATCGTTGCTGGCCATTGCTTATCGATTCTTATTTACCGGGTAAAGAATGTGAGATGGATGTCATTAGCGATGGTAGCGATATAGTAGTCCCAGGAATATTTGAACATGTCGAAAAAGCAGGTGTTCATTCTGGAGATAGCATGGCTATGTTTCCACCATTTTCTTTAAGTAAATCTGAAAAGGAAGAAATGACTTTCATTGCTAGACAAATAGCGAGTTCAGTGCCGATTATTGGTATAATGAATATTCAGTTTGTGATTCATAAAGGTGTGGTTTATGTATTAGAAGTTAATCCGCGAGCTTCTAGGACAGTACCTATTATGAGCAAAGTTACGGATATAGCGATGGTTGAGTTAGCAGTAAAGGTTCAGTTAGGTCATTCCATAAAAGAGCTGTCAAGTCAATTGAATTTATGTGCTGAACCAAGTTATGTTACGTTGAAAGCACCAATTTTTTCGGCTGGCAAGCTTAAGGGAGTGGATCATCTATTAGGTCCAGAAATGAAGTCTACTGGTGAAATCATTACCATATCTCAGACAAAAGAGGAAGTTTTTTCGAAGGTCTTATCTATTCATATGAAGTTACATACTACTAAAAAACCACTTATTTTTGTGTCGATTGCTGAGCGAATGAAAGCAGGAAGTTTAGCACGGATTCAGTCATGTATACAAACAGGTGCTAGCATTATGGCAACGCAAGGCACAGCCGATTATCTAGCTTCACATGGATTGACTGTAATAGCTATTCCAAAGGATCGAGAGAGTATTTTTACCGCAGTGGAAAAGCTGAAGCCGGACATTATTTTAAACATTCCGGAACAAGGAAGAAAAAAGGGGAAAATGGGATTCTATCTCCGCGAGCTAGCAGTTCGCTTTCAAACACCTTGTTTTACCAGTTTGGAAACATTTGAAGCACTGGTCATGGGTGGGCAAACAATAAAAAATAATGCTGTGCATGCATTACAGGATTATTTAAACTGCGATTCAAAAAAAGTCAATTCTAAATAATCTAAAGGGAGTAGAGTTGGACATAACTGAAATGGTTCATTCTAAAGATGAATAAATGTACAACTCCGGAATATACGTAGATTCCTCGAAAAAAGAAGTGTGTATTTTTGCGTGCGGTGTACTGCTGCCTTTCCTCTCTTATCCTGTAGGAGGAAGGCAGCGGTGAGTTCCCAGTGCGTGAGCTCGGAGACACCGCTCGCACATCATTTCTAGTTGTTCGTTTTTTCTTTGATGAAACACTTTTATACCCATTTCATACTTTATGGTGTGTCCAGATGGAAGCGATGCTTTAAATATATTGTTCGAACCAACGACAAATATGATTGAGTCGTTCTATACGCATCTCCGGCTTGCCGCTACGACTTAATTCATGACTTGCTTCAGGGAATCGTATAAACTCTACTTCTTTTTCTAAATGCTTTAATGTAATATACCATTGCTCGCCTTGCTCTATCGGGCATCGGAAATCTTTTTCTCCATGTAGGATTAATAACGGCGTTTCCACGTCAGCCGCATATTTTAATGGTGAAATTTCCCAGAGCTTTGCCGGATCATCTAACAAATTCAAACCATGCTCCCATTCTGTAAAGAAAAAACCAATATCGCTTACGCCATAGAAGCTAAGCCAATTGGAAATAGAACGTTGTGTTACAGCAGCTTTAAATCGATTTGTATGACCTACAATCCAATTTGTCATAAATCCTCCATAACTTCCTCCAGTTACACCTAGGCGATTCTCATCGATAAAACTATATGTATGAACAGCGTAATTGACAGCCTCCATCACATCCTGATAATCGCCACCACCATAATCCATACGGCATGCATCGACAAATTTTTGCCCATAACCGTAGCTTCCTCGTGGGTTCGTATACAATACAATATATCCTTTTGCAGCCAATAATTGAAGTTCAAAAAAGAAGGTTTGACCATACATGGCGTGCGGACCACCATGGATTTCTAAGATCATTGGGTATTTTTTTCCTTCTGTAAAGCCGTATGGCCGAAGTAGCCATCCCTGTACTTCCCAGTTATCTTGAGTATTTATTTTTAACGATTCAGGTTCCCCAAAGGCTATTTCGTTCAGTAAAACTTCATTTCCATTGGTAAGCTGAGTAAGCGTTGCATCTTCGTTTAATAAATAAAAATCACCAGGATTAATTGGTGTACTAATACCAAGAATAAGTTTGTCATTAACGCTATTATACGTAAATCCAAAAACATGATTATCTTTATGATAAAGCGTTTGATATTTGCCCTTTAGGTTAATTTGATACAACGCAGTTGCTCCGTAACTAGTTGCAATGAAGAATAGGTGCCTCCCATCCTTATGCCAGGTTGGTCCCGTTGTTGAATCACCTAAACGAGTATCGCCAATCATCGCATCGCCAAGCTGCATATCCCAATCTGTAGTAAGACAAGTTTGCTTAGACGTATGGAGGTCAAAAACATACAATTCCGTTAAGGTTGCGCTCTTATACGCAAATTCGTGACCAAAATACGCAATCTTAGCCCCATCTGGAGAAAAAGAAGCTTGATGATAGGAACCCTTACCTTCAGTCAAATTAGTTATTTCTTTCGTAACTGTATCTAATAAATAGAGATCGTTTGATAATTCGCGATCAGCATTTTCATTTAGATTAGCTGCAAACAAAATCTGCCTTCCATCTGGAGAAACATCTTGAAAGAAATGATCTGTATCAGCATATGTTAATTGCTCTAAAGACCAATCATCGACATTCATTCTAATAATTTGCGTGTTTGTTGTATCATGGAATCCTTTTGCATCTGATTTATATTTTAAACGGTTAACAATAAGTGGTTGTTTGCTTTTTGTTTCTTTTATTTTTTGTTTTTCTTCGCTTGATAATTCCTTTTGGTTATGTATATCGTCATCATTTTCTAATGAAGTGTGAAATAGAATAGATTTTCCATCCTTTGACCAGGTTGGACTTGTAGCCCCATGCTTAAAAGTAGTTAGCTGTTGTGCTTCGCCGCCATCCGTATTAATTAGCCAAAGCTGTGGTAGCCCACTTCTTGTTGATTGAAATACTACTTTTTTGCCATCTGGAGAAAAACGAAGATGGCTGTTACTGTCAGCACCGAATGTCCAGGGTGTTGTTTCGCTTGTATCCATCTTTTGATACAAAAGTTGAGATTGATAGTCGTTCTGCTCATTGATAGTAGTAGAAACGAAGGTGAAAGCCTTACCATCTGGAGAAAATTGTGGATCACTGAAAATTTCAAGTTTAGTAATGTCATTTGATGTAAGCGCACGTTTGTGGCTATTCATCATATTACCTCCTTTAAGTATACATGGCAGATAGCTCTGTTTTAATAGTTTAAACTATTTAGAAAAGAGAATCAATTAGTGCTGCTTTGCTAAAGCAGTGTATGTACAAAATGATTTAGATCTTTTCGTCTTTTAAAAATGAGGATGTGTTTATCCTGATAGTTAGAGAGCTTATGGTATATAGTAGGAGCTTTTTTCTTATTAAAGGTACGTACCCAATTAAAAAATTCCCAATCAAGCTTCTCCGGACATCCTTTTCCCATGTCTGAACGTGTTCTATTACGGTATTGAATCCGTCTTTTTACAATTCCGTAAAGACAGTGGATAGTTCGGTAATGTAAAAAAATGATGGTATCTGCTTGTTGCATTCGAATCTCCATTGTCGCGTTATAATTTCCATCAATGATCCACTTATCTTGGCCCATTATCTTTTTTGTCTCTCTAATTAACGTATCTCGATCGATCGGTGTCCAGCCAGGCTTCCAAAATAGTGCGTCCATATGGTAGACGGGAATTTCTAACATTGCTCCTAACTGTTTAGCAAGTGTTGATTTTCCAGAACCACCATTGCCGATAATCATTACTTTCTGCAAAGCTTCTTCCTCCTTCAACTTTTAGAATAAAAAAATAGTATACCACAATATTCAGAAAAGTAGGGGGATATATCTTGAACGTAGGAGAAATATCCATTCTTCTCTTGACGAACGTTTATTTCAATAAGAAAAACGGAGCAAAATTCGCTCAGTCCTTATCACTACATGCTCAGATTTACGCTTCCTCTAGTAGCTATTATGGAATAATAGCTACTGCTTGACCACCACTCCGGCTGCCCACTTCCCTTTCCGTGGGGTTTGTCCTTCAGCTAACTTTTTTAGCAAAACCCGCTCAAAAAAGTGGATCTTCAGGTCAAACATTTCCCACAGGAGTTGAAGTGGCCGCCCTTCGCTATTATCAGGCTCTACAACGCTAGCATGAAGTAACACAGCTGCTTTTATCTCACGGATAGCGATTTTCACTTTACCCATTGTAAAAAAAGTCAACCTATTACTTATGACAAGAATTGTTGCACCTTCTCATAGCGAAGTAATTAGTCGGAGCATTGCCAATATACATCTAACATTTCAAAATAACTACTAAGCTTAACGCAGTCATCGCACTGATTTTATACTTTCTTAACTTATAAAAAAGACTGTCGTTTTTCCGACAGTCTTGAATAATACTCTTTGATTCAGTTTTTTTTAACAATATCTCTGACAATCAATACATCCATTTCATACATAATTATTGTAATAAGGATGATGAGATTAATTTAAGAGAAGTAATTCATTTAAATCGTGTGAGTGATCTTGCCTTCTGTTATATTAGCATCGTTTTCATATGCTTCCTGCAATTTTCTCGTTATTGGTCCAGGTGTACCGTCCTGTACTTGTTTATTATCGATCATCGTTACAGGCATTACTTCAGAGGTACTACTAGATAAGAATACTTCATCAGCCGTGAAAAGATCTTCTTGTTTAAAACCATTTTCATTAAACGAAATGGATAGGTCATTAGCAAATTGCTCTACGCGCATTCTTACGCACCCATGAAGAATTCGATTAGTAGCAGGATGGGTGTAGATGTCACCATCTTTTACCATATAAATATTAGATGAACTACATTCTGTCACCAAGTCATCACGGTGTAAAATAGCTTCATAGCAGCCATGCTCTTTCGCTTCTTGCTTGGCTAAAACATTTGGCAATAAATTTAAACTCTTAATATAGCAATTTTCCCAGCGTACATCAGGCTGAGTAATGACAGATACGCCCTTTTGTAGGTTCTCCAGGTTGCGTGGGAGGTCTTGAGCATATGCATACATGTTTGCAGGGATACCTTGAGGAAAGACGTGGTCGCGTGGTGCTGATCCACGAGATACTTGTAAGTAAACTTTTCCGTCCCCTGTCATTTTATTTTTTTCAAGTAATTGTAATAACAAATCAGTTATTTCTTCTTTTGTAGCAGCAAGATTAATTTTTACTGCATCAGCAGAACGGAATAGACGATCTACATGCTCTTTTAGTAAATAGTATGAGCCGTCATAAATACGTATTACTTCATAAATACCATCACCAAACTGTAACCCTCTTTCTTCAAAAGGGTATTTCAAGTTATCTTGATGTGTAAAAGTTTTCTGTGCTAAAACAATTGGATATATAGCCATTCTTTCTCGCCTCCCTAAAACTTATGACTATTCTATAACTTCTTTTCAAGGTTGTAAATCCTTACGATGAAAATAGTAAAAAGTATTTCAGAAGGTTATGGCGTAATGATAATCTGTGTGAATTCAAAAAATGATAGCATACAAAAATAAGCGGTTTAAATTATCATGTGATTTTCGTTCATCTATTCCAAAAATAACTGGTAGTAATACCTCCACCTCAAGCAATAAAGTGAAACCAATATGGGTAAGAGAGGGAACGACTACCAGTAAATGTCCAATAGGTTCAACTGATTGAACTTTCACTTTATAGTAGTCGGTTTAGTTAAAAGAATTATACATGTTACAAGTTTAAGAGAATATTAATTTTTTGTCGAAAAAAATTAATATTACTATTGACCTGTCTAAGTCTAATTGCTATAATAAATATTGCGTTCGAAAAAACGATAAATAAATTACATAATTTCTCCAATTTGTTTGCGGGTGTAGTTTAATGGTAAAACCTCAGCCTTCCAAGCTGATGACGAGGGTTCGATTCCCTTCACCCGCTCCATACATATGTCTTAACGCAGTATTTCGTAATGAATGGTACGAAGTATTGCGTTTTTAATTTTTATCTCACATAATAACGGCAGTAAGCCCTCGACCTTAAGGAATAAAGTAAAAGTAATATAGATAAGAGAGGGACCGACTGACATAAAATGTCCGATTGGTTCGAACCCTACATGGGAGTAGATCGCAAAGGCGTTGCCACAGGATGTGGCGATTTAACCCTTTGTACGTGTTTGTTTCAGTGAAAACCGGATTGAAGTTTCACTTTATTGACTGTTTTACTTCTTCTATATAAACATGTAAAATTTTTGGCGTAGACACGAATATTAGTTATATGATTCTTCTAAGGTTGCGTGTTTTTACGCAACTAGTGGCTTATCATTCGCTTATTTCTAAATTCTAACGAAAATGAGGTGTTTATATGAAGCAATTATTATCCACACTTAAACAAATTAATCATAAAGGATACAAAGCATATAAAAGTATACAAGGGCATTATGGTTATACTAATTTTAATTTAGCTATTGATTACGTTCAGGGAGATCCATTTGCATCTCCTTCTAAGATAAGGATGATTATACCCGCGGGCAAACGGCCGATAAAACAAGAATGGCTAAAGACATATTCTAGAAAAATTGCGACCGAAGATGTAATTGCTAGAGTAGTAGGTGAGGCTGTTACAAACCAGGTTTCCACAGTAAAGGGGTCAGGTAAGAGTGGATTGATTATGTTTGATCAACCGGGACAAGAAAAGCTGGAGCGCAGTGCAGTACAAGTTAATTCCTCTTCTATAACCATTTGTATGTCTATCGGTCTTCCTGCAAATGGGAGAAAAATTAATGGGCGGGAAGCGGAGAAATTGTTCGCGCAAGCTCTACCTTCTATTATGAATAGTTCTGTATTTACAATAAAAGATGAGGAAATAGAACAGGCAAATATCCTCGCTGATCAACAAGATTCCATCCGGCAGCAAATGCGGGAGCATGGCTGGATTGCTTTTTTGGCAAACGGGTCAATCTTACCACGTGAGAGTGGTATTAGTAATCGCCCCTTAAAGGATGCAGTAGCTTTTCAAAGCCCATTAAAAAACGAAGTAGAGTTATCCATTCCCCATAGCAGGGAGCCTATTAGAGGAATGGCGATTAAAAAAGGGATCACACTAATTGTAGGTGGAGGATATCATGGGAAAAGTACAGTGTTACAGGCAATTGAAAGAGGTGTGTATTCCCATGTAGAAGGTGACGGACGAGAATTTGTCTTAACGGATGTGGATGCGGTAAAAATCCGAGCGGAGGATGGACGTAAAGTAAGTGGAGTGAATATTTCACCATTTATTAATAATTTGCCCCATGAACAGGATACAGCTTACTTTTTTACAGAAAATGCCAGCGGGAGTACTTCGCAAGCAGCTAATGTCATGGAAGCATTAGAAGCAGGTGCATCTACACTGTTAATTGATGAGGATACAAGCGCAACAAATTTTATGATTCGCGATCATCGAATGCAGTTACTCGTTCAGCAAAACAAAGAACCAATCACTCCGTTTATTGATAAAATAGCACAGCTTCGTGATCAATTAGCTATATCTACCATATTAGTAATGGGTGGATCAGGAGATTATTTTGCGGAAGCTGATACAGTAATTCGCATGGAAGATTATCTACCTTTTCATGTAACTGATGAAGCTAAATTGATAATGGAAAAGTACCCATTGGAACGGTCTGCTGCTGATGCAGGAACCTCTTTCGGTGATGTAACGAGTCGATATTTTCATCAGCGGTCCTTACAGACGAAAAAAGGGAAACGTGCAAAGGTGCAAGCAAAAGGCTTACATCATATTTTGATGGGAAAAACGGATATTTCTTTTGCTTACACGGAACAAATCGTTGATTCATCACAAACAAGAATGATTGCTGAGATTATTCAGTTCTTAGATAGAACACAGCGTTTGCAGGATACCACGCTTTATCAACTTCTTGATAAAATTGAGCATCAAATGACAGAAAAGGGATTGAGTTCTTTTACAGCTTTTCCAAATCAGCATCCGGGAGATTTAGCGCGTCCACGTAGATATGAAATTGCAGCTGTTTTCAATCGAATGCGGACTGCTGTGGTAAAGCAGTAATAGGAGGTTGGACATAACCAATGCATACAGATCAATTAAAGCAAGAGATTATCGAATACAGTAAAAAAATCGGTATTGATAAAATTGGTTTTGCCTCTGCTGATGTGTTTGGAGAATTAAAAGAAAGACTTCGGAGGCAACAGGAATTAAAGTATCAATCCGGTTTTGAAAAAGGAACGATTGAAGAACGGACTGAGCCTAAACGTTTACTTCCGGAGGCGCAATCCATTATCTCCATTGCGTTAGCATATCCATCTCGAATGAAAGATGCACCGAGAAGCACAAGGGAAGAAAGACGGGGTTTGTTTGCGAGGGCCTCTTGGGGTGTTGACTACCATATTGTTATGCGTGATCGATTAGAAAAATTGGCTGCATTTATTCAAGAAAAAGTACCTGATGGCAAAAATAAAGTAATGGTGGATACCGGTGAATTATCAGACCGGGCTGTTGCAGAACGAGCTGGCATTGGTTTCAGTGGTAAGAATACGTCCATTATTACACCTGAATTTGGATCATTTGTTTACTTAGGGGAATTGATTACAAATGTTCCATTTGTACCAGATGAGCCAGTAGATGATAGCTGTGGGTCATGTACGAAATGTATTGATGCTTGTCCTACTGGCGCGATCGTTCAAGGTGGACAATTAAATGCGCAGCGCTGTATTGCCTTTTTAACGCAAACAAAGGATTTTCTCCCTGACGAATTTCGCTCTAAAATTGGTAACCGAGTTTACGGTTGTGATACATGTCAGGTTGTTTGTCCCAAAAATCACAAGGTGGATTTTCACATTCACCCAGAATTCGAACCAGAGCATGAAGTTGCTAAGCCAAAGCTTATTCCAATGCTACGTATGTCTAATCGTGAGTTTAAACGTACATTTGGACATATATCAGGCTCTTGGCGAGGTAAAAAACCAATTCAACGTAATACACTGATTGCACTTGGACATTATAAAGATAAAACTGCAGTCGAAGAAATCATTGATGTCATGTTATCTGACCCTAGACCAGTCATTCGTGGGACGGCGGCATGGTCACTTGGCAAAATTGGAACAGAAGAAGCATTTCAAGCTATTAAACGAGCGATGGATAATGAAGATGATGAGCAAGTTCGATTTGAAATGGAAAAGGGATTAGCCTTTCGACCGCCCTCTTCTACCAAGTAGCTGAATAAATCGTTACATTACACTGAAAATATTTAGCTGTTTGACAAGCATTCCCTCCATATACTGCTATTGGAGGGGATTTTCTATGGAAAAATTAAAGGAACTGTGGCTCCATTTTTTTAAGAGCAATCGGTGGCAAGAGGCTTGGTGGGAGAGAAAGCAATCATTATTTGAGGAACGAAAAGCAAAAATTGTACAAATTAAAGGAAATGGTCATATGCATAGAAAGCTACGCTATGATCATGCTTCACACTATGATTATAATTTACATTTATCATTTTTAGTTAAGCAAAAGGATCAATTATATTTAGAGGAGACTGTCTATCCATATACATTTCGACTAGATCAAGGAGAGATTGTTGGTCATTCGTTAAAAAGAGTACTTCATGAAGAAAAAGTAAGTAAAGTGATGCCCGATGATATTATTGGTGGCGATGGAGATGATCGTTTTTCCTATGATCGAAATGCTGCGGTTCGTTACGCTGAGCGATGGTGGAATAACTATAATCCAGCGTTTAAACAGTTCGATGTAGATTGCACTAATTTTATTTCTCAATGCTTACTTGCAGGTGGTGCGCCAATGAAGGGAGCTCCAGATAGGGCAAGAGGCTGGTGGTATGGAAATAATAGCTGGAGTTACAGTTGGGCGGTTGCTCACTCTCTGCGTTGGTATTTAAGTGGTTCAACACAAGGACTAAGAGGAGAAGAGGTGGAAACGGTAGCAGATTTAATTCCGGGTGATGTTATCTGTTATGATTTTGAGGGGGATGGACGGTGGAACCATAATACAATTGTTGTCACAAAAGATGCTTATGGTATGCCATTAGTGAACGCACATACAGATAATAGTAGGCATCGCTATTGGTCTTATGAGGATTCAACAGCATGGACACCTGAGATTAAATATAAATTTTTCCGGATTTATTAAAGTAGTGCTATACTAGGAAAGTAGTACGTAGGTAAGGAGAATGAAAAAGTGAGTTTACACGTTGTTTTATATCAACCAGAGATACCAGCAAATACTGGAAATATAGCTAGGACTTGTTTGGCTACTAACGCAACATTGCATTTAATCCATCCTCTTGGATTTTCAACAGATGATAAGATGGTACGAAGAGCTGGATTAGATTATTGGAAAGAAGTAGACATCCGTGAGTATCCTTCAATCGAAGAGCTGTACCGCACATATCCAAAGGCTTCTTATTATTATATAGAAAATTTTGGGACCAAGCATTATACAGATTATGATTTTAGTAATATAGAAGAAGAACTATTTTTTGTATTTGGTAGGGAAACAAATGGCATTCCACATGAATTATTGCATGGTAAGGAAGATCGTTGTTTACGAATTCATATGGGAGATCAGGTGCGATCATTAAATTTATCAAATACGGCAGCAATTATCGTATATGAAGCATTGAGACAGCGAGGATTTCCAGGTTTAAACTAATAACATACATTACTACCAGGATTTATAAAAAAGGCAATCGTTAGTATTCCAGTAAGGGAAAAACGAAACGAATGCCTTTTTTTGTTAGATCATTTCCAACTATTGGCTATTTTTCGGTATACCAGGCTTTGATTCGTAACCAGATGTGAAAATAGAAACTAGAAATACGATTATAACACCCATTAGTAACGCCAATTTCATGTGGACATCCTCCTTTTATGTAAGAGACCATTATAATTAATGTTTCCTCTATTATAACGAATTATTTAGAAAAAGTGAACAAAGTCTCTTCTAACTTAAAAGAAAACCTATATTAGTAGTTTTGGTGAATACTTATTCAATTATAGGCTATATGGCATTTCTATTAGAGTTAATCATTTGAAAATTACAACTATATTAATGGTTGGAACAATATATTGTTTCCACTAATAAAATAGGGTATATTAGTTGATGTAATCATTCGTCAGTTCTATAATGTAGAATGAATAATGTATACCGTTTCATAACGGATAACGCTAACTTCTAATGGGGGTATAAAAGGTGGCACAGAGCGAAGAATCTAATGAGAGATTCTGGTCAGAATTTCATGGTCCAAATATGGGGTATATTGAAGAGCAATATGATTTGTATAAAGAGGATCCAGAGGCAGTAGATCCATCCATAAAGCAGATGTTCAATGAGCATGGAGCCCCTCAATGGTTATCTCATGCAAATGATTCAAATCAGGCAGTACAGGCTACATCAATAAATGATGTGAAGAAGCTTACCTCAGCAATGAAACTTGTTGAGGCTATTCGTCGTTTTGGACATTTGGAAGCAGATATTTACCCGGTTGGACTCAAAGAACGTAAATCAGAGTTGGTAGAGCCAGCTACGTATGGTTTAACTAATGAGGATTTACTAAATATGCCAGCCAATTGGCTATGGGAAAAAGCACCGAGTAAAGTTGAGAATGGATTAGATGTAATTAAAGAACTTAAAAAATATTATTCCGGAACAATTACATTTGAATATGATCATGTCAATAATGATGAAGAACGAAAATGGTTACTGGATTTAATTGAATCAGGAAAAGCTCGATTAGACTTGTCTAAAGATGAGAAAATTCAATTATTAGAGCGACTTACACATGTAGAAGGATTTGAAAGCTTTCTACAAAAAACCTTTGTAGGGCAAAAGCGTTTCTCAATAGAAGGACTAGAAGCAATGGTACCAATGCTTGATCAAATTGTTACGTATGCTAGAAAAGATAAGATTGAGAATATTATGATGGGGATGGCTCATCGTGGACGTTTAGCTGTACTAGCACATGTTTTAGGAAAACCATATGATAAGATTTTCTCTGAATTCCATCATTCTCCAAACAAAGAATTAATTCCATCAGAAGGATCAATGGGGATTAATTATGGATGGACTGGAGATGTGAAATATCACTATGGGGCGACAAAGGAACCAGTAGGTGATGAAAACCATACACGGATTAGACTGGCTCATAATCCATCGCACTTAGAATTTGTAAATCCGGTTGTTGAAGGTTTTGCACGTGCTGCACAGGATGATCGTTCAGAAAGTGGTTATCCAAAACAGGACATGAATAAAGCGATACCGGTTGTGATCCATGGTGATGCAGCATTTATCGGAGAAGGTGTTGTTGCAGAAACGCTTAATATGAGTGGCTTACCAGGATATTCAACAGGCGGATCACTTCATATCATAGCAAATAACCTAGTTGGTTATACAACAGATCAAGTTGACGGACGTTCTACACGTTATGCAAGTGATTTAGCTAAGGGATTTGAAATTCCTATTATTCATGTGAATGCTGATGATCCAATTGCTTGTGTTTCTGCTATGAAAATTGCTTACGAGTACCGTCAAACGTTTCATAAGGATTTTCTAATTGATTTGGTAGGGTACCGTCGCTATGGACATAACGAAATGGATGAGCCGAGAATGACGCAACCTGACCTTTATAAGAAAATTGATAAGCATCCGACAGTAGCAAATGTATATGCTAAGGTGCTTGAAGATAAAGGTCTTATAAATGAGAATGAATTTAATGAGCTGAAGAAAAGTACGGAAGCAGAACTTCAGGAAATATATAATAGTATGAAAGAAAATGAAACCGGCAAATGTAATCCAATGCCAATGCCAGAAGCATTGACAAACGGACTCGATCAATTTGAAACAGCTATTGATGTGGATACATTGAAAGCTTTGAATAAAGGGTTAATGCAACGCCCTGAAGGATTTAATAGCAATAGAAAGCTAGAGAAAATTCTTAAGCGACGTGAAAATGCGTTAGAAGAGGGTGGCAAGGCTGATTGGGGTACTGGAGAAGCGCTTGCTTATGCTTCCATTCTCCAAGACGGGATTCCGATTCGCTTGACTGGTCAAGATACGGAAAGAGGTACCTTTGCTCACCGCCATCTTGTCCTACATGATGTAGAAACAAATGATAAATTTAGTCCGATGCATGGGTTGAAAGAATCTAAAGCATCATTTGATATACGAAATAGTCCATTATCTGAAGCTGGTGTGTTAGGGTATGAATATGGCTATAGTGTTCAGGCTTCTAATACATTAGTTATTTGGGAGGCACAATTTGGTGACTTTGCCAATGCTGCTCAAGTAGTTTTTGACCAATTCATCTCCGCTGCACGTGCGAAATGGGGAGAAAAATCAAATATGGTCATGCTGTTACCGCACGGTTATGAAGGTCAAGGTCCAGAGCATTCGAGTGCTAGACTAGAACGGTTCCTGCAAATGGCAGCAGAGAATAACTGGATTGTAGCTTACGTGACTTCATCTGCTCAATTCTTCCATCTTATTCGTAGGCAGGCTGCTTTGCGTAATAGAGAGGAAGCTAGACCATTGGTTGTGATGACACCAAAGAGTAGTTTAATTCGAAATCAGCGTATTGCTTCAGAAGCGGAAGAATTTACACAAGGTAAATTCCAGCCGATACGTCAACAGCCTAACTTAAAGGTGAGCAAGAAGAATGCAAAACGCTTGCTAATTGGTAGTGGTAAGGTCATGGTGGATATTGAAGAGGCAATAGAACATTCAGAAGAAAAATTTGATTGGTTACGTGTACTACGATTAGAACAAATCTATCCATTCCCTAAAAAGGAACTGGAAAAAGAGCTAAAGGCCTTGCCGAACCTGGAAGAAATTGTATGGGTTCAAGAAGAGCCAAAGAACATGGGAAGCTGGGATTTTGTTGATGATTATTTAAGAGATCTGTTACAGGATGGTCAGAAACTTAGATATATTGGACGCCCAGACCGTTCAGCTCCAGCTGTAGGAGTGCCTAACGTGCATAAAACAGAGCAAAATGAAATCGTACAAAAAGCGATCAACCCATCAAAAGGAGGAGATTCCAATGAATGAAATTAAAGTACCAGAGCTAGCTGAATCCATAACAGAAGGAACAATTGCAGAATGGTTAGTAAAAAAAGGTGACAGTGTTGAAAAAGGTGATCCAGTAGTAGAATTAGAAACAGATAAGGTCAATGTGGAAGTCAACTCCGATTTCGCTGGTGTTATTACCGAAATCATTCGTGAAGAAGGCGATGATGTAGAAGTTGGCGACGTTATTGCGAAAATTGACGAAAATGGGGAAGCGGGCAACAGCAGTTCTACTTCTGAAGAAAAGAGTGAACCGCAAGAATCTAAAACCGAAGAAGTTAAAGAAACGAAGAAAGCTGAAACACCGGCAAAAGAAGATTCCAGTGCTAAAGGTGATGTGATCGCTTCTCCAGCTGCCCGTAAACGAGCACGTGAACATAATATTGATTTAAGTGCGGTTAGCCCTCGAGATCCACTTGGTCGAATTCGTCCAGAGGATGTGGAAGCTGCTGCTAGCGGTGCGAGCAATACATCTAAGCCTGCTAAAGAGGAGAAAAAACCAGCTGAAAAAACAGAATTTGCTAAGCCTGTGGAGCGAGTTAAAATGTCTCGCCGCCGTCAAACAATTGCTAAGCGCTTAGTTGATGTTCAACATGAAGCAGCGATGCTTACGACGTTTAATGAAGTTGATTTAACCAATGTCATGAAACTTCGAAGTGAAAGAAAAGAGAAGTTTATCGAAAAGCATGGGGTTAAACTAGGATTTATGTCCTTCTTTACAAAGGCAGTAGTAGGAGCGCTTAAAGACTTTCCTTTATTAAACGCAGAAATTCAAGGTAATGAATTAGTTATCAAAAAATTCTATGACATTGGCATTGCAGTTTCCACTGATGATGGACTCGTAGTTCCGGTAGTTCGTGATGCTGATCGCCTTGACTTCGCAGGAGTTGAGAAGGAAATTGGTAGCCTTGGTAAAAAGGCTCGTGATAAGAAGTTAGAAATGAGTGAGTTACAAGGTGGATCATTTACCATAACGAATGGTGGTACTTTTGGTTCTATGCTATCAACTCCAATTTTAAATGCACCACAGGTGGGGATTCTAGGGATGCATAACATCCAAAAGCGGGCCATGGTAATGCCTGATGACACAATTGAAGTACGCCCAATGATGTATCTTGCACTTTCATATGATCATCGTATTGTAGATGGTAAGGAAGCAGTTCAATTCCTAGTTAGAGTGAAACAACTGCTTGAAGACCCATATGATTTATTACTAGAAGGCTAATTACAATTCTAGAACAAAACCTTGCTTTGATGTTTATCGAAGCAAGGTTTTTTGTAGAGGAAATTATAAAATTTGTCCATATGAATAAATATAGGCGTGTTGAGCCCAGTCCTGCTTAAGCGCTCAGAAACTAGGCAACTTCACGAATCGCTTTAATCTAAGTCATCATTGGCTCGCAAGCACACCATGATTCCTTTATCTCCGTTGACTCGCTCCAGTCGCTAATTTTCTAATCGGGCGTTTGCGCTTTTGTTCTAAGTTAAGAAAGTATAAAATCAGTGCAATGACTGTGTTAAGCCAAGTAGTTATTTTGAAATGTTTGATGTATATTGGCAATGCTCCGACTAATTACTTCGCTTTCGGCGGGCACGGCCTCAACTAA
>NZ_JAWDHA010000072.1:0-20792 GCF_034190895.1 Virgibacillus sp. M23
AAATATGGATAAGTATGGGAACAACTGCCAGTAAATGTCCGATTGGTTCTACTATCAATCCGAAACCCACGGATTGAAGTTTCACTTTATCCCGCATATAACTGGCAGTAAGCCCCCGACTCCAGGCGATAAACTGAAATAAATATGGATAAGTATGGGAACAACTGCCAGTAAATGTCCGATTGGTTCTACTATCAATCCGAAACCCACGGATTGAAGTTTCACTTTATCCCGCATATAACTGGCAGTAAGCCCCCGACTCCAGGCAATAAACTGAAATAAATATGGATAAGTATGGGAACAACTGCCAGTAAATGTCCGATTGGTTCAAAGGCCTTTAGGCCATACCCCTGTGGTACTAACCATAAGTGGGGGATAAAACAGCCCCTCAACTGATTGAAGCTTCACTTATAAATCATTAACTTCCACTATCATATAAGTTAGAAATTAGAAAATCAACTATTCGAGACGGAACCAGCCCCAGGCTTTCTTAAAAATTTGATTAGCGACTTCAGAGAACATCAAGCCGATGGCAATAGCCCCGGCTAACAGCATCACTTTTGCTGAAAGTTGAACAGCGCTAAAATAATCATTTTCAACAAATTTTCGCATGGCATCATAAGCAATGCCTCCAGGCACGAGAGGGATTATTCCGGACACATTAAAAATAATTATTGGTGTCTTATATAATCTTGCACATAGATGACTTAATACAGCAACAAGCATGGAACCAAAGATAGTAGCAGGAACGGTATCAATTCCTTGATCAACCAAGATATAATAGACAATCCAGCCGAACATGCCGACAAGTCCACACTGGATTAAAGCTTGTCTGGGGGCATTAAAAAGAATACCAAATCCACTAGCAGCGATGAAGCTTGTCATTAGTTGAGCAAAGAGCAAGTTTATCTCCTCCTAATCCTACATAAAGGCAAATACGACAGCAACACCAGCACCGATTGCAAAGGCTGTTAATATTGCTTCAACGCCTTTTGAAACACCGGCTACTAAATGACCTGCCATCAAATCACGTACTGCATTTGTTATGTGTAACCCAGGTACAAGAGGCATTACGGCCCCGATAATAATCTTATCCATTAGCATGCCGAAATTCAGCTCGATAGCTATAAGTGCGAGAATGGCAATGATAAAAGAAGCTAGAAATTCGGCAATAAATCTTATCTCCACTAGCTTTTCAAACCAGATCATGGCAGCAAAGCCTCCTCCACCAGCAATAAAAGAAGGGATAAAATCACCCCATAATCCACCAAACATGATGGTGAAGCTACCGCTAACTAATGCAGCTGCTAGAATTTGCATCCAATATGGAAATGATTCACTGGCATGCTGAACGCCCTTTAGCAATAATAAAGCCTCTTTTACCTCAATAGATTGTTCGGCTATTTGTCGCGAAATACTGTTTACTTCAGTAATTTTATGGAGATCAGTTGAACGATTGGAGATTCTACGGAAATAGGTCGCTTCTCCTTCAGTAGAAAAATGAATACCTGTTGGTGTCGCATAGCTTTCCGCATTTTCTAATCCATAGGCAATTGCGATTCGATTCATTGTATCTTCCACTCGATAGGTTTCTGCACCACTCTCCAACATGATTTTTCCAGCAAGAATGCAGACTTTAGCTACAGAAGTAGGGTCATTGTTATACATAGGGTTCCCCCTTTCATAAGCATGTTACTAATATGTAATGATAGGAACGATTCGTCCAGAAGATAGGATGTTCGGCTTATTCTATTTTTTCCACCCAATCTGGTGCTTGTAAGGAGCATAATATCTTTAATTCTTCCTGTCTTTTATCTAAATAAGAACTTATATTTAATAAGTCGTTGTCGACCATCGCTGGATGCGTCATTATTTCAATACTTGATGCTTCAAGTGATTGGATTTGTGAGAATAAATCAGGGGTTATTCCTTCTCCATAGAAGTCTAACCAGATTTGTTCTGTTAATAATATATCTTTCTCATCTTTTAAGGAGTCAGTAACACGAACAGGGACCTGATAATCCTTTGCTAACTTCATGATTAAAGGTTTAAGTGGCTCCCAACCATGTACATGATGATGACTATCAATATGATGTAAAGGAAGACCCGTATTCAAAAAAGCTTCTATTTGGGAGCGCCATTCTAACTCCAATTCCTGTAAATTGGGCGGATTCATTTGTCGAAAACGACTACTAAATCTAAACGTACCATCCTCGTTTACAAGATCAGATATCTTGGAGCTTAATGGTTTCCCCCAAGTTAATACCAGATGGATTCCTACTTTTAAAGTTGGATGTGCTTTCGCTTGTTCTACTGCATAGTCTACAGCCAGCCCATTCATCATTAACGTTGTAGAATCAACTACCCCCTGCAAATGGGACTGTATAATGCCATCTGTTACTCCTTTTGTTAGACCATAATCATCCGCATTAAATAAAACCTTCATAAATATTTTCCCCCTCCATATTATTAAACTTTTATTCAGCTTCAAATGGGTAGTTACGTTCAATGACAAAATTTGTTTTATCTCCTCTAAAGTAAGAGCGAGAATATTCTACCTTCTCCCCTTTTTCATTTTCTGCAACGGTTTCAATATAAAAGCATGGTGAACCAGGTTCACAGTTTAAATGTGAAGAGGAGCGCTCATCAGCAAGTGCGATTTCTACATGTTCCGTTGTTTTTGCTATGTGGACGCTGAAATCCTCTTTTAAAGCTCCATAAAGCGAGGTCTCGGCTTGTTCCTTTGTAATTCCTGGTGCAACATTCCACGGAATGTAGGCGATCTCATATTGAGTCGGCTCAGTATTCGCTTTACGAACCCGCTCCACCCTTTGAATGGGGTCATTTAACGTAACATCTAACGATTGTTCTAGATATTCATTTGCCGGTACAACTTGAATACTAATCAACGTGATTTCTGCTTTTTTCCCTTGAATGGCAATCTGGTCGCTATATCGTTTTACGGTTTGGGATAATGTCTGTTTTACTTTCTGATCGGCGACAAAAGTTCCTCTGCCTTGATGACGCTCTAAGTAACCCTCAACAGTTAATTGATTGAGAGCAGTTCGAATAGTTGTTCTACTCACGCCAAAACCCTTACATAATTCTAGCTCTGTAGGTATCTTTTCTCCTCTCTTATATTTATTAGCTTTAATTCGATTCAGTAGTTCCTCTTTTATATAGGCATGTAATGATTGGTTCTTTTCCATTCGTGCACTCCCTTATCTATTTGATCTTTTTATCATGTTCATGGGTTAAAAGGAAATTTTCAATTCGTTAAAATTACGTGAAACTAAAATTATCTGGTTATATGTTGTAAAAAGCAAAAGACCTTTTTGCAGGATAATACATGAAGTACCCGGTTAGGTAATGTAGATGGTTGTCGATAGCCCGATAGTAATTGTACTGTCTACATGTATGCGTTATTAAAAATTCTTTTACTTGTAAATTTATTTAATTAAAGTGTACAAGATTACACATTTAATGACAATATTTTATAAATGTAATGACAATATAAAACAATTTTTTAATAATGTATGGACAATAAATAATTTGTATGATACATTTTTAATGGAGAAACGGAATAGGTATAAGTAACCAATAGTTAAGGAAGAAGTTTAGAGTTTTTTGGATCATTCCAGAAGACGCTTAATTTTTCATTATAATTAAAAGCGTTTTCAAAATTCATCAAAGGAGTTTATACAAATGACAGTAAAACTTGTAGTAGTTGGTGGTGGATCGAGTTATACACCTGAGATTATTGAAGGGATAATTCGTCGCCATGATTCATTCCCTGTTACAGATATTGTTCTAGTTGATATTGAAGCTGGGAAGGAAAAACTCGAGATTATCGGTAATCTGGCACAACGCATGATAGAAAAATCCAATAAACCTATTAATCTATCGTGGACATTAGATCGTAGAGAAGCACTTAAACAAGCTGACTTTGTTTCAACACAGATAAGAGTAGGAGGTTTAGCTGCTCGTTCAAAGGATGAACGAATCCCATTAAGTCACGGATTTATTGGTCAGGAAACAAATGGGGCTGGAGGAATATTTAAGGCCTTTCGTACCATACCAGTATTATTGGATTTGGCAAAAGATGTTCATGAAATTTGTCCCAATGCGTGGATTATAAACTTTACAAATCCTGCTGGAATCGTTACAGAAGCATTATTGAAACATTCACCACATAAGAAGGTTATTGGTGTTTGTAATATTCCATACAATATGCGTCATTCAACAGCAGAAATATTGGATGCCGATCCAAATGACGTATTAATTGAATTTATTGGGATGAACCATTTTGTTTTCGGTAAGAAGGTATATGTCAATGGAATAGATCGTACCAAAGAAGTTTTGGAGAAGTTAAGCGGCGATTTAGATTACTCACCTGCAAACATTGTTAATTTAGGCTGGTCGAAGACATTCATTGAAGCAACTGGACTTCTTCCTAATCCATATCATCAGTATTATTTCCAAACGAAAGAGGTTTTGGAAAAAGATGTGAAAGCATTTAAGGAAAATGGTACTAGGGCTGAGGTTGTGCAAAATTTGGAAACATCTTTATTTAACATCTATAGTAATCCATCATTATATGAAAAACCTAAGGAACTAGAAGAACGTGGTGGTGCTTTTTACAGTGACGTCGCTTGCAGTTTGATGGACTCTATATATAACAACAAACAGGATGTTCAGACTGTAAATACGATTAATAATGGGGCTATTCCAGATCTGCCTGAAGATGCAGTTATTGAAGTAAACTGCATGATTACAAATAATGGTCCAAAACCGATTTCTGTAGGTGCATTGCCACATACAGTGAAAGGCCATATTTATCAAATGAAGGCATTTGAAGAGTTAGTGATTCGGGCAAGTATATCTGGAGATTACAACGATGCATATACAGCAATGGTTATGAATCCACTTCTTGCAAACGAAAAAGGTAGTAAGGTTGTGCTTGATGAGTTATTAGAAGCACATAAATCATATTTACCACAATTTAAATCAAGGGGGAATTAGAATGAATAAGTTCATTGAAATTGCTGGTCGTATTGGATCACAACGTCATCTAGTAGCAGTGCGTGATGGATTCGTTGCGATTATGCCTTTAATTATTGTTGGTTCATTAGCAATCCTGATTAATAACTTTCCGCCATTTGGAAGTTTCAATTTCGTAGAATGGATGAATGGTATTTTTGGAGACGGTAATTGGCAGGCAGTTGGGGGAAGTATTTGGAATGGAACCTTTGCTGTATTGGGACTTTTAGTTTCGTTTTCTATCGCTTATAATTTAGCTAAGTCCTATGATGTTGATGGCTTATCAGCAGGTCTAATATCTGCTGGGGGCTTCATTATGCTCGTCCCATGGACTGAGGATGGTGGCTTGAATGCAGCATGGTTGGGGACACAAGGGTTATTCGTCGGAATTATTCTTGCATTAGTATTAACGGAATTATTCAGAATCTTAATAAAATCAAAAATGACAATTAAAATGCCAGAAGGTGTTCCTGAAGGAGTAACTCGTTCTTTTAAAGCTTTAATTCCTGCAGTAATTATACTCATCATTCTTGGTTTCTTCCAAGCATTGATGAATGTATTTGCAGAGCAAAGCGTGTTTGAGGTTATTTTCAATGTTATTCAAGAACCATTACAGGGGTTAGGGAATACGCTGCCTGCAGCAATGGTTGTCTCATTCCTCAATCATTTACTATGGTTCTTTGGTTTACATGGTACGAATATTATTGGATCCGTTATTGAACCATTATATTTACCATTAATTGAACAAAATTTAGATCTATTTAAGAGTGGAATGTCCGCATTTGAAGTACCAAATATTGTAACAAAGCCATTCCTTGACTCATTCGTGTTCATGGGTGGATCTGGTACCACAATTGCCTTATTAATTGCTATCTTTATTGTCATCCGTAGAGAAAAGAATCACCCTTATCGTCAAGTGGCAAAGTTATCTGCACCAGCAGGGTTATTTAACATTAACGAGCCAGTAATATTTGGTTTGCCAATTGTTTTGAATCCTGCAATGTTAATTCCTTTTATTTTGATACCGGTTACGTTAACTGTTACGTCATATATAGCATTGGCGACTGGACTAGTTCCAAGAACAGTAGCGATCTTGCCGTGGACAACGCCACCAATATTAAGCGGTTACTTAGTAACTGGAGGAAGCTGGCGTGGAATTGCCTTACAGGTATTTAATTTAACGCTTGCTGTACTTATGTATATACCGTTTATAATGGCAGGAGTTAGAACACTAAGACAACGAAAAGAGGGTTAATACAATGGAAACAACAGAGGATGTTCAAATGTTATCTTTCCAAATTATTTTACATGCTGGAAATGCAAGGTCACATGCGATGGAAGCAATTTCTCATGCAAAGGCATACCAGTTCAACGAGGCACGTCAAAAGATTGAAGCGGCTGATAAAGAATTTAATGATGCACACCATATGCAAACAAAACTTTTACAGGAAGAAGCAGATGGAAAACAAACGAATTTATCCGTAATATTGATCCATGCGCAGGATCATCTAATGACGGCTATGACAGTGAAAGACTTAGCGGTTGAAATGATAGACATGTATGAGAAAATACAAACATTGGAGGGATAATAAAATGAAAATTATACTAGTTTGTTCAGCGGGGATGTCAACGTCTATGCTTGTTAAAAAAATGAAGCAGGCAGCTGAGGAGCGGAATCTAGATGCAGAAATAAATGCAGTTGCTGAATCACAGTTAAAAAATGAATTAGATAATCTAGACGTTGTATTAATTGGTCCACAGGTTCGCTATTTAGAAAAGAAAATTAAAGAACAGGTTGAACCACATGGCATTGCCGTCGATGTAATCGATCAAATGGCATACGGCATGATACAAGGTGATAAAGTTTTAGATCAGGCAGTAGAGCTTGCAAAATAATTTCATACATGAAAGGAATAGCTGCCTGTTTTCTGAAGCGCTGGATTACAGCGCAGCTATTTTTTTATCGTCTAGGAAATAGTGAAATTTGCCAATATGGATAAATAGGCGCGTTTTGGGCCGCGTCCAGCCCCCAGAACTAGGCGACATTCATGTTGTTTGGTCGTATAGCGTTTTAAAGGGATTTATTAGTCTGTTAAAGATGAGCTATCAGAGTTTTCTTATTTAGACCTTTACAATTTATACCAATCTTGTTAAGCTGTTTTTGTTAGAAAATTTAATAGGAAATGTTACAGCACTAGGGGAGCTATTTGGAATAGCTGAGAAAGACGTATTCGTTTTGACCCTCTGTACCCGAACAGGATAATGCCTGCGTGGGAAAGTGTGGTCACCAAGGCTACATAAATGTTGACTGCATTCACAAGGAATGCAGTTTTTAATTTAATGTATAGCAAATCGTTCTCTGTTTTGCAGGTAGTCAGTCTAGTTTTGATCTCGATAGCTCTTTCTATGTGCTGGAAGTCGATTTCTTATTGGGAGGCGATTTTCATGCATGAACAATGGGGATTTTTAGAAAATGTACCACATGATGCTTCCATTAATATGGCATTAGATGAAGCCTTGCTTCATTGGCATTATGAAGGGAAAATACCGCCGACATTACGGTTTTATCGATGGATGAAACCGACACTTTCGATTGGTCATTTTCAAAAAGTAGATGGAAAAATTGACTTAGAAGGTGTAAAAAAACATCAATGTCAGTTTGTACGCAGAATGACAGGTGGAAGTGCGGTATTGCATGATGATGAATTAACATACAGTATTGTTATTTCTGAGGATCATCCTATGATAGCTTCTTCGATTCGCCAAGCTTATTATGATTTGTCGAAAGGAATTCTAAAAGGTTATCAAAACTTAGGAATAGAAGCAACCTACGCTGAATCATTTTCCAAGGAGAGAAGTAGTATTTGCTTCGAGCGGCCTGCTTTTTATGAAATGGTTGCAGATGGTAAAAAACTCTCAGGAAATGCACAAACTAGAAAAAAAGGGGTACTGCTTCAGCATGGATCGATACCGATAACCATGAACATTGATTTGCTATTCGATCTATTTTTATTTCCTTCAGACAAATTGAAAGAAAGAAAAAAACAAGGCTTTTGGAAAAAAGCAACAACAATTAATCAGTTAACAAATCAAGCGCATTCGTACGAAACAATTAAACCTGCTTTTATGGAGGGGTTCTCGAAAGGACTAAACATTAAGTTAGAGCCTTTTTCATTAACGAAAAGTCAATGGGATGAAGTATATAAACTTGCTGAAACAAACTATTCTGATGAGAACACGAGAAAAGGAGCGGTCACCCATGCCTAAAGATCAGACGTATATTCGAAAGCCTGAATGGTTAAAAACAAAGTTAAATACGAATAAATCATACAGAGGACTAAAAAAACTAATGCGTGATAATCGCTTAAACACTGTATGTGAAGAGGCACGTTGCCCGAATATTCATGAATGTTGGAGTGAAAGAAAAACAGCTACCTTTATGATTCTTGGAGATACATGTACACGAGGATGCCGTTTTTGTGCTGTAAAGACTGGACTGCCAAATGAACTGGATTGGGGAGAGCCAGAAAGAGTTGCGGATTCTGTTGTTGTAATGGGGCTTAGACATGTTGTTGTAACAGCAGTTGCTCGCGATGACTTAAACGATGGTGGTGCTGCCGTTTTTGCTGAAACTGTTCGAGCAGTACGAAGAAAAAATCCTGGCTGTACTATCGAAATTCTACCTTCTGATATGAAGGGTGACTATGATAGTCTGCATACACTTATGGATAGTGCTCCAGATATTTTTAACCATAATATTGAAACGGTAAGGAGATTAACAAAACGTGTACGTGCCAGAGCGATGTATGACCGTTCCTTGCAGCTACTTCAACGGGTAAAAGAAATTGCTCCAAACACACCAACAAAATCTAGTATTATGGTAGGTTTAGGAGAAGAAAAAGAGGAGATTATTCAAGCGATGGATGATCTGTTAGCACATCAGGTAGACATTGTAACAATTGGTCAATACTTACAACCAACTAAAAAACATTTAAATGTAGAGCGTTATTATCATCCTGATGAGTTTAAAGAGCTGAAGGAAATAGCTATTAATAAAGGCTTCAGGCACTGTGAGGCAGGTCCATTAGTTCGTTCTTCCTATCATGCAGATGAGCAAGTAACACAAGCTTCTGCACAGCGTCGAATTAATTATATGAAGGGCTATGAGAAACAGGAAAATAAGGAAGTCGACTTCACTTTTTAACTTCATCATGATACGTTATCATGAAACTTCTTATATCTGTTTTTCGTAATAAGAATAGTCAAGAGATTCAGACCTATGAAGTGAATAGAAATGGAGCGTATACAGATGAATGCTGTAACAATAAAGCAACTAGCAAAGCAATTTAGTTTGGAAGTATTGGCAGGAGAGGACCAATTGAACCGAACGATAACAAAAGCTAGAACGCATCGGCCTGGATTGGAGTTTATTGGATACTTTGATTTCTTTCCGATGGAACACGTTCAAGTATTGGGAAGAAAAGAAATTACCTACTTACATCAATTATCACATGAGGAGCGGCAGCTACGTATCGGTAACATCGTAAACTATCATCCACCTTGTTTTATTGTTACATCAAATCAAGAGGGATTAACGTATTTGACTAGATTTTGCAAGCAAGAAGGTATTCCATTATTACGTACGAAGGAAGCGACATCTACATTTATGGATAAATATGATGCTTATATGGTAAAGGCATTAGCTCCTGAGACTGCTGTTCACGGTGTATGTGTTAATATTTTTGGACTTGGTATATTGATTCGTGGTAAATCTGGAATTGGTAAAAGCGAGATTGCCCATGCCTTAATTGGTCGAGGACATCGGCTTGTAGCAGATGATATGGTTGTCTTAAAAAAATTAGGACCAGAAACATTACTCGGTACACATAATGGTACAAATAAGGAATTTCTTGCACTACGAAGCATTGGGCTCTTAAATGTGGTAAGACTGTATGGTAGAAAGGCATTTCAAGAGGAAACTCGTATTGCTCTTGATATTGAGCTGGCAGCGTGGCAAAAGAATGAGTTAAATAATGAATTAGAAGTAGCTACGGAAACTAGTGATTATATGGGGGTAACAATTCCTCGTATTGAAATACAGCTACAGCCTGGTCGTGATGTTGTCGGCTTAATTGAAGCGGCAGCAAATAATTGGTATTTACAGCAGCAAGGATATAGTGCTGCGGAAGAATTTATTCAACGTTTAGATTCTGATCGGACAGAAACAGAAGAGTAAAAATAGATAGAAGTCCTTCTATCATAGAAGGATCAAGAGACTGAGACAAAAGAATGAAGAAACAATCAAAAAACGAACGATAATTGGTTGAAATTAATTATTGTTCGTTTTTTGATCAAAATTATTAATTCAGCACCTGAAATAAGCGAGACTCCAGCGGGAACAGTACGCGTCCGAAGATCCACTTGGTAAGGTGTTTTTCTTTACCAAGTTAGCTAAGGCTGTGCCTGCGGAAAGCGCGTATAGTTTCACGGTGCGGATTCTTTGAGTAAAGAAGGTGTGCTTATTCCAGAAAACCATTACACGTCATGTGTGGGAAGGAGCGATAGAACTGGTTCAATGGAACTGGATTTATAATCAAAGTAAGTGGATGTATCGGAATGAGAAAAGAGAAGTGGAACGTAGCTACGCAGATTCAGAAGACCTGCATGGGCTGCGTTATTGTCGTTTCCTCGGAAAGCGAGTGGTATTCCGTTCGCCTACGAAAAAAGTCTTGTAGAAAACACAAAAGGTTCTCTACAAGCTAAACCTCCTACCATATCAAGGAGGTTTTTATACGTTATGGAACCATTAAAAATAAAGAAATAACAGAAATAAGTGGGATGGCCATTGTTAACATTAGGCTGATCATCGAAAAGTTGTTTACAGCCGATTTGGAATTTTCCTCCACATCTACTTTTCTCTGCATAAAAATAAAGAAAGCAGCAAATAACATGAAAAACACAATAATTATTCCAGGGACATATAAAGTAGAAACATCAGAAACAGGGGCTAGTTTTGAAAAGCCGTATATAATGAGAATAATTGGAATGGCTTCGCTTATAGCTACACCTAACATCATATTTGTTTGTACTTTACCTTGCTGTCTAGGATCCTTTTTAAGCTTTTCAACGTTTATTTTAAATAGAATTAAAATGGGAAATACAGCGAATGCTGCTGCAGCGACAAAAACATAGGGAATCACTGTCTCATCCTCCTTACCTCTAGTAAAAATGCTAAAACCAGCTTACCATGTACTATGAAGTTCCACAATAAGATTTGCTAAAAACTGCTATTATTCGATATAATTTAAGCTGGTCTTATCTGAATTGAAAATAATTATAATCCAGCTAGGAAAGTCATCTAGGATACTTAGGAGAATTCTATGTTTAATTACTTGGATTTATGGATTGCGTTTTTAATAGCACTCTTAACTGCTTTTTTACTTACATATCCAGTGAAAAAATTTGCTATGTTTATTGGAGCTGTCGACTTACCGAATCATCGTAAAATACATACGAAGGTGACACCTCGTTTAGGTGGACTTGCTATATTTTTAGGAACGATAGCTGGGATGATTTATTTACATCCTATGCATCCACATTTACCAGAAATTGCTGCAGGTGCTGTTGTAATCATTCTTACAGGTGCTTTAGATGATCGGTTCAGCATTCGACCAGTTGTAAAGCTGACGGGCCAGCTAATTGCTGCTACATTTCTCGTATCTGCTGGGCTGATTATAGAAAGACTGACATTGCCATTTTTCGGTACTGTGGAGTTAGGTTTTATTAGCGTTTTTGTCACTGTAGTCTGGGTGGTAGGTATTACAAATGCAATCAATTTAATTGATGGCTTAGATGGGCTGGCAACGGGAGTTACGACAATCGCATTGATCAGCATATTTATTATGGCATTAATTGATGCGCAAGTTCTTGTAGCTTACATATGTGTAGTGTTGATAGGCAGTAATCTTGGCTTTCTTTATCATAATTTCTATCCAGCAAAGATTTATATGGGAGATACGGGATCTAATTTTCTTGGATATATGATTGCCGTAGTGTCGATGCTTGGTTTATTTAAAAATATTGCTCTATTCAGCTTTATTATTCCAATTATCGTTCTAGCAGTACCGATTTTTGATACGTTATTTGCTATTGTTCGAAGAGCATATAATAAAGAGAATATAATGATGGCAGATAATAAGCATATACATTATCAACTGCTACACGCAGGCTATGGCCATCGCAAAACAGTGCTAATAATTTACGCATTTAGTGCCTTGTTTGGTGCAATGGCAATTTTATTTTCCAATGCGAGTATTACCACAGCCTTTGTTATTACTTTTTTTGTACTTATTCTCCTGCATGTATTTGCAGAAATGGCGGGTATTGTAATGGGGGGAAAGCGCCCAATGCTTGACTTATTACAGAGGCTATTCAAGAAGAGAAAAGTAGATAAAGATAATACGTAAATCATAAGCTTTTGTTATTTAAGCAAAGTTTACTATAATGGGATAGAATAAAGATAGAAATTCTTTACTGACATATAGATTAGAAAGGAATGGCATATATATGCAAAAACAGCAAATTGGTGTAATTGGGTTAGCGGTTATGGGAAAAAATCTTGCACTAAATATTGAAAGCCGTGGGTACTCTGTTGCCGTATACAATCGCTCTGTAGATAAAACAGAAGCATTTTTAGAAGATGAAGCAACAGGAAAAAATTTCATAGGTGCGAAGACAATAGAGGAATTTGTGAATTCCCTTGAAAAGCCAAGAAAAATCTTGCTAATGGTTAAAGCAGGACCTGCTACAGACGCAACTATTGAATCACTGAAGCCTTATTTAGAAAAAGGTGACATTTTAATTGATGGTGGAAATACACTGTATGAAGATACGATTCGCAGAAATAAGGCACTTGAAGAAACAGGTATTCATTTTATTGGAACAGGCGTATCTGGTGGCGAAGAAGGTGCGCTAAAAGGTCCATCTATTATGCCTGGTGGACAAAAGGAAGCCTATGAGCTTGTGGCACCAATTTTTGAGGCGATTTCTGCTAAGGTAGACGGAGCAGCTTGTACGACATACATTGGTCCAGATGGTGCCGGGCACTATGTGAAAATGGTTCATAATGGTATTGAATATGGTGATATGCAACTAATTTCCGAGGCTTATTACATATTGAAGCATGTACTAGGGCTTGATGCAGATGAGCTTCATGAGGTTTTCTCTGAATGGAATAAAGGTGAATTGGACAGTTATCTAATTGAGATTACAGCTGATATTTTTACAAAGAAAGATGAAGATACCGGCCAACCACTAGTTGATGTTATTCTCGACACTGCTGGACAAAAAGGAACTGGTAAATGGACAAGTAAGAATGCATTGGATTTAGGTGTTCCACTTCCATTGATTACCGAGTCAGTGTTTGCTCGCTTTATTTCAGCAATGAAAGATGAACGTGTAAAAGCAAGTAAACAATTGCAAGGTCCTGATGTACCATTTGCAGGTGATAAACAAGCACTAATTGAAGCTGTTCGAAAAGCACTATATATGAGTAAAATCTGCTCTTATGCACAAGGGTTTGCTCAAATGCGTGCCCAATCCGACGAAAATGATTGGGGTTTACGCTATGGTGATATCGCCATGATATGGAGAGGTGGTTGCATCATTCGTGCGCACTTCTTGCAAAAAATTAAAGAAGCTTATGATCGTGAACCACAACTAGCTAATTTAATGCTCGATCCTTATTTTAAAGAAATTGTCGAAGGCTACCAAGGAGCTTTACGAGAAGTCGTAGCTACAGCTGTTAAGCATGGTATTGCTGTACCAGCATTTTCAAGTGCAATAGCTTATTATGATAGCTATCGTTCTGCAGATTTACCAGCTAATCTCTTACAGGCACAACGAGATTACTTTGGTGCTCACACCTATCAGAGAAAAGATAAAGAGGGCGTCTTCCATACGAATTGGCTATAAATAGATTACCCATTAAAAACCTTGCGGGAATTATAAAGGATGATCAGCTGTCCATCAAACATGACTAATTATCAGAAAGTCTCTATATCCTGTGGACGATGCTTAGCTTGTTTGAGAACAAAAGTCATTCAGCTTTTCCGAAAAATCAATATGCCACACGGAAACATCACTGATAATTTCTCCCACGGCATAAAAGTAAATAAGAAACAATAAAAAGAACTAAAATGATGTACGGCACCCCAAAAGTTAGAGTGAAATCTATCTTTTGGGGTGTTTCTTTATGGCTATATATAGTGATCCATATAAATTAATGGTAGTAAGAGCATATCAAAAGGGTTATTTAGGATATGACATGTTGGTTAAGAAGTATGGAATGACAAGCAGTTCCCCATTTAAACGGGAAAAGAAGAGTGCATTTTTTCTCCGTGCAATGTACGGCTACCGAATCTTTCCTGCGGGAACAGCATGAGCCAGAAGCTTCATTTGGTAATGTTTTTTTCTTTACCAAGTTAGCTTGATTCGTGCCAACGTGAAGCGAGCCTATTTCAGGTTACGTCGTGGATTTCCTACTATATTAATAAAACCGTACAAGCCTATCATTTAAATGTAGAAAAAGTAATAGAAACATGACAAAATATTGGTGGTTTATGTTGTTTTTTGTCGAATTACCAAGAATTTCTATAACTTTAACACTAGGACTTTTGATGCTGGCTTAATATTCGGAAATTTACTATGATTGTTAATATCTGAATATTAAGTCTTAGTTTATTCAGAGGAAGGAGGCTAGAGTCACGATTCTAGTAAACTACCAAATTAATAAGGGGGAGAATGTATGAAGGGGAAACCAATGCTAAAAAGGTCTTTTATCATCTTATTTGTGCTATTACTTGCATTCAGTAACTTTTCCACAGCTAGTGCAATGGGCCAATTATCTGGACAAACCAAGAAAAAAGCTGATTTAACATCAGAAAAATTGACAGAAACAGGAAATCCAGATAAAGAAGTACGTGTTATCGTTGAAGTGAAAGATAAGCCAGCTATTGAAGTGGCTACAAAAAAAGGCATAAAATTTAATAGTCTTGCAGAAAGCGAGAAAAAGAAACTGGAGATAGATGCCAAAGCAAAGCAAAAAACGATTAAATCAGAAATGAAGCAACAAAAAGTGGAAGCAAAATACTTACAAGAATTTACAACTGTCGTTAATGGCTTTAGTGCAGAGGTAAAACAGGGCGACCTCAAAAAAATAAAGGACATACCAAATGTAAAGAAGGTACACGTAGTTAATGAGTATGAACGCCCAATTGCTAAGCCTGAAATGAAATACAGTAAAGAATTAGTAGAAGCCCAACAGACTTGGAGGGATTATGGCTATAAAGGAGAAGGTATGGTTGTCGGTATCATTGATACGGGCATCGATTCTACTCATCAAGACATGGTTTTATCAGATGCAGACACGGCTGCATTAACCGAAGAGGCAGTCAATGAAACCATTGATGAGGAAGGGTTACCTGGGAATTTTTATACCGATAAGGTTCCTTATGGCTATAACTATATGGATGAAAATGATGAAATTCGTGAGATACATGCAGAAGCAAATTATCACGGTATGCACGTTGCTGGTACAGTAGGTGCCAATGGTGATGAAGACAATGGTGGGGTGCTAGGAATTGCACCAGAAGCTCAGTTGTTAGCCTTAAAAGTATTCGGAAATGACCCAGAAATGCAATATACGTATGGTGATGTTTATGTGAAGGCTATTGATGATGCAATTAAATTAGGGGTAGACGCATTAAATATGAGCCTTGGGTCTACAGCAGGTTATGTTGATCCAGACTCACCAGAACAGCAAGCAGTTGCTCGTGCGGTAGATAATGGCGTATTAATGTCAATTTCTGCTGGGAACTCTGCTTTATTTGCCGATGGATATTTTTACCCGTATGCATCTAATCCTGATTATGGTTTAGTAGGATCACCTGGTGTTTCTTATGAATCTTTACAAGTTGCTTCCTATGAAAACACGTTTATGGAAGTAGACCAATTAGGTTATACCATTGATGGAGAAGCAGGCTCTGCAGCATTTTTGTCAGCTGGTCAGACAAGCCCGCCTGAGGATGGATCATCGTTTGAACTAGTTGATGCAGGACTAGGATATCCGGAAGACTTTGAAGGAAAAGATCTCTCAGGTAAATATGCACTCATTCAACGTGGAGAGCTTGCATTTACCGAAAAAGCATTAAATGCGCAAGAAGCAGGGGCTACTGGTGTTATTATTTATAATAATACAGATGGTGTTGTGAATATGGCTTCAGAGGCATCCATTACGATTCCGCAATTATTTATGTTGAAAAGTGATGGGGATCAACTTGCAGAAGCATTAGCAAATGGACAAGCTGTTTCAGTAGAATTCTCAGGAGAAACAACGACGATAGATAATCCAGATGCTGGGAAAATGAGTGCTTTTTCTTCCTGGGGTCTTACGCCGAATCTCGATTTTAAACCGGAAATTACAGCACCAGGTGGACAAATTTATTCTACATTAAATGATAATGAGTACGGATTAATGAGCGGAACTTCCATGGCTGCTCCTCATGTATCTGGTGGAAGTGCATTAGTTCTGCAACGTGTGGATGAGGAATTTGGTTATGAGCAAGCAGATCGTGTTAATCTCGCAAAAAATTTAATGATGAATACATCTGATCAAGTATATTTTGAAGAAGAACCTGTATCACCACGTCGACAAGGTTCAGGATTAATGCAACTCCATGCAGCATTATCAACACCAGTAGTTGTAACAGAAGCAGAAACCAATGAAGCTAAAGTTGCTTTAAAAGAAATTTCTGGTGATCAAGTATCATTTGAACTTACTGCACAAAACTTCAGTGATGAAGCGGTAACCTATGATGTTGAGGCAAATGTACAAACGGATACACCAGTTGATGGAGGTGGTGTGATTGTCACTGCACCAAATATGTTCCCATCAAATGATTTAGGTGACTTAGCGACAATTAATGGAGATCAAGACGCTACCATAGAAGTGCCAGCAAATGATTCAACAACCTTTACAGTAACTATTGATGTGAGTTCGGTAGATGATTCACTTGCAGAAATATTTACGAATGGATATTGGTTAGAAGGATTTGTTACGTTAACGGATCCAACAGATACGAACCCTGAATTAACTGTCCCATATGTAGGGTTCAAAGGTGAGTGGGATAATGCACCTATTTTTGATGAGCCTGTATGGGATGATGATTCCTTTTATGAAATGACTTCTGTCGTTACATCATTAGGTAAAGATGACTCAGGAGAAATGCAATATGGCTACCTTGGTGAAGATTTAGCTACAGGTGAAGTAGATCCTGAAAAGATTGCTTTCTCACCAAATGGTGATGGCGTGCAGGATGATGCATTAATGATGCTATCTTTCTTAAGGAACGCAAAAGATGCAAAATTCACGGTCTTAGATGAGGATGGCAAAAAAGTACGTACCATTAGATTAGAATCAGAATTAGTGAAAAACTATTATGATTCAGGTGCAGGTCCTTATTACTCTATTTCTGCTGATCGTGCATGGGATGGGAAAATAAAAGGAAAACCAGCTCCTGAGGGTAACTATTATCTACAAGCAGAGGGAGTCATTGATTATGAGGGTGCGGAATGGCAAACACTAAGACTTCCAGTAATATTAGATACTACTGCTCCAGAGGTAGAGGCATCTTATAGCTTTGATGAAGAGCTTCTCACCGTACATGCAGAAGATACGGAAGGTGGAAGTGGCGTAGCTTATTGGGATGTTCTTGTAAACGGAGAATCTGTATTGGAAGAACCATATGTAAATGGTGAAACAGAACATACGTTGACGGATGTAGATGAAGATGCAACGATTACAGTCGTAACGGCTGACTATGCAGGTAATGAAGTAGAAGCGGAAGCAGAAATGATAGAGCCTGATAAAACGGTTCCTGATCTTCACTTATTAACTCCAGAAATGAATAGTGCTGATGCAGATAAAGAAGTCGTATTCTCTGGGTATGTTACGGATGAGTCTGGTGTAAAAGAAGTAACCATTGACGGGGAAAAAGCAGAGCTTGTTTACAACGAGGAAGAAGAGCGTTACGATTTTTCAATGCCGGTATCTCATAAGAAAGATGGTTACTATTTTAAGCATATTAAGGCAGTAGATAATGTTGGAAATGAAACGGAAATAGGTAGAAGATACTTTGTTGATTCTTCGAAAGCAAAGTTAAAAATAAAAGGCAAAAAGAAAACGAAAGAAGATCATATTACATTAACTGCAAAAGTGAAAGATAATTTCGATGACATTAATTTATATGTTGATGGAGATCATGTTTATACACATGAACTATCTAAACCATACGGTAAGAAGAAATTTAATGAAGAGATTGAGGTAGAATTAGATTTAGAAGATGGAGAAAATGTCTTCGAGTTTAAAGTAGTTGATCTAGCAGGACATGAAACGGTTGAAACCTATACGGTAACTAAACGGACTGGAGATACAGATAGTGTGAAGGATAGCTTATTTGGACATCTCTTCGATAAACTGTGGTCCATATTCGGTAATTTTTGGGAAATCTTTGGTTAAACAATCACTAACTGATGCGTAAGGGAATGACAAACAATCGGGTTCTAATAATTCTAGAATCCGATTGTTTATTTTTATTCGTAAAAAGCCCCACTTCAAGTTTTCTTAAGAAATTACCCCACATATAACTGGCAGTAATGCTCCCCTAATGATTGAAGTTTCACTTTATAAAGTGTAAGTGACCCATCAAAGCTTGTGTGGTGAGCTGACTTGAAAACCACCTTTTACGCTCTTTCAAAGGTATAACAACTACCGTCGATGAATTGAACCTATAGGAGAGCGTGGATCGATAGAAGCGTGGGGGCTTTAGAGAGGAATGAAGGGAAAAGGAACTAATGAAAGTTTGACATTGTATCGTGGTAGCGTATTCGAATCCAATAGTATCCTGTTATAATAGAAGAAAAGAATCTATGTAAAGGACGTTAAGCAATGAAATGGAAACCGGACCGCATGGCAAAAAAGCCTATTTATAAACAAATTGCTGATTATATTGAGAGTGGAATAGATGACGGAACGTTTCTGGCTGATAAGCCTTTGCCATCTGAGCGCACACTGGCAAACGATTTACAGGTAAATAGAAGTACGATAGTGGCGGCTTATGATGAATTGCAAGCAAACGGTTTAATAGAAAGAAAAAAAGGTAGCGGGACGACAATTAGTAGAGATATATGGGGAATGGAAAAGAAAAGGATTCCAAATTGGAACAGATATATAGAAGCCGGCTCCTTTCTACAAAACCTTCCTATAACACAACGACTTCGGGAGGAGATGACGGAAGAGGATATAATTAATTTAGCCAGTGGTGAGTTATCTGAAGGCTTATTTCCAACAACTACGTTAAAGGAAATCGCTGGTTCAGGGGAATTTCCAGAAACGCTTGGGTATGATCATCCATTAGGTAATGAGAAATTAAGAGAGACAATTGCCGCACATGTGAAAGAATATAAAGCAATTAATACTAATCCTTCTTCTATTTTAATTACCTCAGGTGCACAGCAGGCATTGCATCTTGTTGTTCAATGTCTGTTAAAGGCAGGTGATACTGTGGCTATCGAGGATCCTTCATATAGTTACCATTTACCAGTTTTTCAAACAGCTGGAGTTAAAACATTACCGCTACCTGTTGGGAAGCATGGGATTAATCCAGATGATTTAGTTTCATTACTAAAGGTACACAAGATAAGAATGATTTTTTTAAATCCTATCTTTCAGAACCCTACAGGAACAATATTGAACTACAGCGGTCGGCAAAGAGTTATTGACATCTCTGCTAAATTTGGAATTCCAATTATTGAAGATGATCCTTACAGCTTAACGTCATTTAATGGGGAAAAAATGAGTACATTAAAATCAATGGATCTCAATGGGAATGTGCTTTACATTAGTTCCTTGTCTAAAATAGTTGCCTCTGGTTTACGAATTGGTTGGATTATTGGACCAAGAGCTGTTATTGAAAGATTGTCAGATGCTAAGCAACAGCTTGATTTTGGTCATAGTGCATTTTCTCAAAGGATCGCGGATAAATTCCTCCAGCCTGTTTATTTCAATCCTCATATGAAGCGCTTAAGGCGGCAATTAGCTAATAGGAGAGACCAGATCATATCCAGTTTGCAATTTCATATAGGTGATTATGTTACTTTTTATGCTCCTGAGGGGGGAATTCATTTGTGGTGTAGAATTCCTACCAAAATTAATGAGATGCACTTACTTGAAGAAGCGATTCGAAGAGGGGTTATTTATTTGCCAGGTAGCGCCTTGGGCACACGAAGTACGTATATTCGCTTTACATTTGCGAAAGAAGATGAAGCACGAATCGATCAAGGTATTAAACGATTTTCTGAAGCGCTAAAACATTTCTTATAGTATAGGAAATTATAAAATTTGAGCCTATGTATAATTATAGGGCGTGTTGAGTCGTGTCCAGCTCCAGCACCCAGAAGCGTAGCGACTTTACGTATCGCCCTGCGATAAGTCATCATGGGCTTGCAAGCGCACCGTGATTCCTTTATCTCCGTTGACTCGCTTCAGTCGCTACGTTGCTAATCGGGAGCTTGCGCTTTTGTTCTAAGTTAAGAAAGTATAAAATCAGTGCAATGACTGCGTTAAGCCAAGTAGTTATTTTGAAATGTTTGATGTATATTGGCAATGCTCCGACTAATTACTTCGCTTTCCGCGG
>NZ_JAWDHA010000073.1:0-20715 GCF_034190895.1 Virgibacillus sp. M23
TACGTAGACTCCTGCGGGATTAGCGCGAGCCGAAAATCCACTTTGCAACGTGTTCTTCTTTGCAAAGTTAGTTGAGGCCGTGCCCGCGGAAAGCGAAGCAATTAGTCGGAGCATTGCCAATATACATTAAACATTTCAAAATAACTACTTGGCTTAACACAGTCATTGCACTGATTTTATACTTTCTTAACTTAGAACAAAAGCGCAAGCGCCCGATTAGAAATGTAGCGACTGGAGCAAGTCAATCGATATAAAGGAATCTATGTGTGCTTGCGAGTCGTTGATAACTTATTGGGTGATTCGTGAAGTCGCCTCGTTTCTGGGCGCTGGGGCTGAACATGACTCAACACTCCATATTTATCCATGTGGGCATATTTTATAATTTCCTAGATAATTAAAAAGCTTGTAGAGAAAAATCACCCTACAAGCTTTTACGAATAACCACAAAACAAATCTCACTAGTTATTTACTTTTCCTTTGTTTTTGTTTACGACTGAGGATAATTACAGCGATAATAAATAATAAAAATACGCCAATAATAAACCCAATAAATAACCAATTATAGCCTGTATCATTTTCTACAGCGAACACTTCTGCTGTCTCTCTGGCTAAACCAATTTTGTATTCTCCCTTATCATTTTCCCGAACAGTATTATCACCAAGATATCCACGTAGCTGTTTTCCTGACTCTAAATCACTTATTGAAACCGCCCTAGAGTGTTCATCATTATTTATTGCAATATACATCGTCTCATCTTGATAGCTCCGTTTAAATACACTCATTGCTCCATCAGAGCCAACCATTTCGAAATCGCCATGCGTTAGAACAGGAAATTTATTACGTAACGATGAGATACGGTTATGAAATTCAGTCAAGTCTGGATCACCGCTATTAAATTTCACCATTTGCTGTGCTTCAGCTAAGCCTGACCCATACATTGGCAATTCGGATCCTTGATACAATACTGGTACACCAGGAATCGTATACATATAAGTTAATGCTAGTGACCATGTCGTAAGAGCGTTTCTTCCGTTCTCTGCTAAAGTCTGCGTGAACCGCTCCGTTGATTTATTATCTACAAATATCATAGACGCTTGATCAGTTTGTTGCCAAGCTCCATATATGTCAGAAACCGGCTTTCCTGCTTCGGCGAATACCTCTGTCATTCTATTATATAACGAGTAATTTTCGATAGCATCCAATAATTTATTTTCTTTTAAATGTGTTATATCTGTTTCAGGGTCGAGAATATCTGCTAGGATATAGAAATCATCGTCCTTTGCTTTAATATTCTTAGAAAGTGTATTCAGGAATTCTGAAGATGCTTGATCAGCCGCATGTAGCTTATAACCATCAATATCGGTTTCATCCATCCAATAATTAGCCACATTCAATAAGTAAGCTTGCACTTCTGGGTTGTTCTGATTAAGTTTTACTGTATTTTTAGACCAATTGGTTTGTGGCTTTTTATTCTCGATTACCCAATCCTTCTTTGCTGTATCCTGTGCAATGGGATGACTATCTGCAATATAATTGGTAACAAGCTCCATAACTACTTTTATGTTTCGTTTATGTGCCTCTTTAATTAGTGTATGTAGATCATCCATCGTACCAAATTGTTCCTCAACAGAATAAAAATCCTCAATCCAGTAACCATGATATCCGTCCGGTGCATTCGCCATAATGGGTGATAGCACCAGTGTTGTATAGCCTAATTCTTCAAAGAAATCGAGTTTGTCTATAATCCCCTTTAGGTCTCCTCCATGATATGCCATTGGATCATCTAAACGGACTTGTTTATCTCGTTCATGGTCCAGATTATTATAGCGATCCACGGTGATACTGTATAAAATCTCTTCGTTTATATTTGCACTTTCTGCTTGTATATCATTTGGCATCGCTACAAGAATAGCAAGGATAGCAAAAAAAATACTTAGGATACGTTTCATATAATTCCTCCATCTAGTAAAAGTACTCTTGTTCTATTATTGAGCTTTTATCGGAATAGTCAATATTAATCCTTACATTGTAAGAAATCATTCAAATTTTTAACCCTTGCCTCCATAGTCAGCTATAATGATAGCATAATAACCTGTTGTCGAGCTATGATAACCAACACGTTGTCAAAACAGAACAAAAGCGCAAGAGCCCGATTAGAAACGTAACGACTGAAGCGAGTCAACGGAGATAAAGGAATCACGGTGAGCTTGCGAGCCGATGATGACTTAGATTAGGGCGATTCGTGAAGACGCATCGTTTCTGGGCGTTGGAGCTGGACGTGACTTAATACGTATATTTATCCATAGGCTCAAATTTTGTAGTTTCCTAGGCTATAAAAAAAGATTGCCCCAAACATAAGGACAATCTTTCTATACTTATACAGACATAGGGAGTCTAAAGAATCCCAATGCAAGTACAATAATAACGGCAATCACAAATTGGATCCACAAACCTTTAAGTGGCTTCTGCTTTCTTAACTTCACAAGCATCATTTCCATCACAGCAATAATCCAAACTCCAGCAAGTCCCTTAATGATTGCTTCAGGTAGTAATGGACTGCCATTAAAATAATACGCAATTAAATCTCCACCGGTATAAAGTATAAACAAATAGTCTAATCGCAAAATCATTTGTGTAATTTTTGCAGGCTTTTCCTTACCTTGTTTTAACATCATGTAAGCTAGAGCAAATAAAATAAAACCAAGCGCCCATGCAGTAATATGCATATGTGTCATCTCTAAACTACCTCCTGTCCAAATTCAATGACTATCGCTATCATACCATGATCACTTTAATAAATCATATAAAAAAATCATGACAAATTTTCTGTATCTATTCAGCAAGAAAAACTGTTATACTATTTTTGTAGATTATTTTTAAAATTCGGAGGGATCATATGGTACAAACGAGTCAGGAAATAATTGATCAGACACAGGAATATGGTGCGAAAAACTATCATCCTCTACCTGTTGTTATTGCAAAGGCTGAAGGAGTTTGGGTAGAAGATCCAGAAGGAAACCGCTATATGGACATGCTGAGTGCTTATTCAGCAGTAAACCAAGGACATCGTCACCCCAAAATTATTGAAGCCTTAAAAAAACAAGCTGATGCTGTAACATTAACCTCAAGAGCTTTCCACAATGATCAGCTTGGACCTTGGTACGAAAAAATATGTAAACTAACTAATAAAGAAATGGCCCTGCCAATGAATACAGGGGCTGAAGCTGTTGAAACAGCGATCAAAGCAGCTAGAAGATGGGCTTATGATGTAAAAGGTGTTGCAGAAGATAAAGCAGAAATCATTGCTTGTGAAGGAAATTTTCATGGAAGAACAATGACTGCTGTATCCCTTTCTTCAGAAGCTGAATACAAACGTGGATTTGGACCAATGCTGCCAGGAATTAAAATCATTCCTTATGGTGACATTGATGCATTAAAAAATGCTATTACAGAGAACACAGCGGGCTTTTTATTTGAACCGATTCAAGGTGAAGCTGGAATTGTAATGCCTCCAGAAGGATTCTTAAAGGAAGCTTATGCTATATGTAAGGAAAATAAGGTTTTGTATATCGCTGATGAAATACAAGCCGGACTTGCACGTAGTGGAAAAATGTTCGCTTGTGATTGGGAAGATGTAACTCCAGATGTTCTAATTCTCGGAAAAGCCTTAGGAGGAGGCGTATTTCCAATCTCCTGTGTCGTCGCTAATAAAGATATCTTGGGTGTATTTAACCCTGGATCACACGGTTCAACCTTTGGTGGAAATCCACTAGCTTGTGCAGTTTCCACAGCATCTTTAGAAGTACTAGAGGAAGAAAATTTGGCAGAACGCTCGTTAGAGCTTGGGAGCTATATGATGGCTGAACTCAATACGATTGATAATCCCAAAATAAAAGAAGTACGTGGTAAAGGTCTATTTATTGGTATGGAGTTAACAGAGGCCGCTCGCCCGTATTGTGAAGCGTTAAAAGAAAAGGGATTACTATGTAAAGAAACTCATGACAATGTAATACGCTTTGCTCCTCCACTTATTATTGATAAAACAGATCTCGATTGGGCTATTAGTCATATCCGTGAAGTGTTTAACGGTTAAGTACGAATTTTTATAATGTATACAGAAAGGCTGTCCCATAAGTCAAGCTAGACTTGTGAACAGCCTTTTTAATAGCTTTATTGCAGACTACAGCAGTAATTCATAGCCACAGATGAAATAAATTACGTTTCTCACAATTCGTACAGGTAGAAAGGAGTTTCAGTCAAATCCATGATAGTTATGGAGATGTCTTCTTGAGTCATGAAAATGGAAAACGTAGAAAGTTTGCTGACTGCCCTAACTTTCTGTAGTTTATCATTAGCCTGCATCAAATTCATGATTTAAAATGGAATATAATTTTAAATCATAATGTATTCCGTTTACTTGCATGGCCATTCTCATTATTCCTTCAAAGGTCATTCCTACCTTTTCCATTACTCTTTCAGACGCAAGATTTTCTCGAAAACATCTTGCTTGGATACGTACTAAATTCATCTCTGTAAATCCATATGCTATCACTCTCATTGCAGCTTCTGTCATCATTCCTCTTCCCCAATAGTCTCTAGAAATGATATACGCTATTTCTGCCGTACGATGTTTTTTCTTCCATGATACAAAATTAATCGTTCCTATTAAATGATGTGTTTGTTTATCTTGAATTCCCCAGAAGACATAATTATTTCCTTTGTACTGATTTAATATTAGATTAAGAAATATATGGGTATCGGCCATCGATTGATGGGCATCCCAATTCACATATTTAGCTACTTCTTTATCGGAGCAATAAGCAAACATATCCGCAGCATCATCGATGGTAACCCTTCGTAATCGCATTCGCTCTGTTTCAAGTGTTGGAAAGTTATCTTTTGGAACTCGCATCACTTCTCCCCCATTCACCCTTGATTTTTCCTACGAAGATACTGTTTCTGATTATAGGTCAAGCTACGCCATATCCATTCTAATGGACCAAACCGAAAATGAATAAACCACCATTTACTATATATGATCTGTAAGAAATAAATGACAATAACCATAAGTACTCCAATTAATGGTGATATAGCTCCATATAGACCAAATCCAACCCCATAAAATAAGACAAAACATATGACAGATTGTGTAATATAATTGGTTAATGCCATTCTGCCTACATAAACTAATGGTTGGAGTATTGCAGCGCCCACCTTGGTTTGAGCTAACAGTGTAATCGATGTTAAATAAAATAGTGCTGAAAATGAGCCACCTATATTATCTTGAATCATCGAAAACCATGTCGGATTCCCAAACAAATAGGGAGCTAGCTTTAAGAGAATGAAGAGAATCAAGGAACTAAACCAAAGCCTTTTAATAATAGAATGATATTGCTTCGGTTTATGTAGCCAGCGTTTCCGTGCAATGTACATTCCAAATAGAAATAAAGGTAAAATGGTTGCAATCATTATGAAAAAAACAATTCCTCCATTACCATACATCCAATCTTGAAAGTTTTGATACCAAATGGCTTGAATAGTGGTACTTTGATAATTTTCAAGCGCTTGATTTATCATTACATCGTCATATTCATTAAGAAAATGCCTCGCATTATACAAAAATAGTGTTAACATACTAACACTTCCAACTAACAGAGTAACTCCCCAGCCAAGTAGCGTCCGATCTTTCACATCCAAGAATAAAAGTAAAAACAACCCAATTATTCCATACGACAATAAAATATCACCATGCCATATTAAAAACGCATGAATTATTCCAAATCCAATTAAAACCATGAGCCTGCGAATTAGAATCGGATAAAAGGCAATTCCTTTTACAAATAGCCCTTCCTTCATTAACTGAATGCCAAAGCCAAACAAAATTGAAAATAATGAATAGAAGCTTGCTTGAAAAAATATGTCGATAATACCTTGAACCGTATGATCCAAACTAGATGGCCACGCTACCCCTTCTCCTCCATACAAAAAATAAGGTGCACTGAAGGCGCCAATATTCACAATAAATATACCAAAAATAGCGAAGCCTCTAGCTGCATCAATCCAAACCAACCGATCTTTTTCACGAGTCGGTGTTGCCTTTATATCCATCATATACTCCCTTTCTGCTTCGTACCTCATATTATTCGATAAAAAACAAAACAATCCTGCTAAAGATCCTCAACAAAATAGAAGATTTTCATAAGCTAACAGTAAAGGAGGAGTCCAAATGCCAGCAAAAGTCGGAGCAGTCAAAGTAATTAATATATCTTCCTCCAGTATTTTTAATATTGGCGATGTGTATTCCATATCCCCAGACAGTACTGCCAAAACCTATGCTGGTGGAGGGTCTTTCAATACTGGAAGAGGTATTCGTGTAAACTTGGGGAATTCTAAAACCTATGTTTTTGATCCCGACAATTTTGATCAACCTATAATCTCGGAGGAATAAAGATGAATATCACTGTCCATCAATCCATTAGTATTTATATGATAAAAGTCGGTGCTATTACCAATTCTTCTGTATTGCAAATTGGAAGCACTGGCAGTCTACAAGCCCAATCCGATATATACAATACAGGCGGATTTACAGAAGCTGTTGAGGAGGCAGAAGCAATTAGTGAGACTACTCCTCTTGTACCTTTAGCCCCTTAATTCGCACATTTTTGTAGGTAATGCATAAACTAAGCATAGGCATTCGTCTACACTGTGCAAGGGGGGTTTATTTTCATGAACAATAATGATTGGTCAAAATATATTTATGATTTACATGAACATATGAAGCAGCAGGAGAATCTAATCCAAACATTAATGTCGAGAGTAAACCAATTGGAGGATAGTTTGCAAGCTGCTAAATCTAATAAGATTGAAAAGGTGGAATATCACTTCGACCAACTGAAGATTGAGCATTTAGACGGTACGCTTCATATCGGTTTATCCCCACAGGACTTAGCAAACCTTGAAGATACGGGTTTCCCAAACCAGCCTGACATACCAAATTATCAGCCACCACTTAAACAAACCTTACAATCAGAATTAGGAAATTATCTCCATGAAACCGGTCCCTCTATTATTCGTCAGCTCGCAAGAGAGCACAGTGTAAATTTAAACGATGGATATCCCTCCGTTCTTATACAAGATATAGAAAAACAGTTGCCTGGACGGATTGCCTTTCATGAAAATGAGGCAACACAAAATGGTAACCTTAAATCAAGAGAGGAATTGCATGCTTATATATCAGATAACATTAAAAGTGAAATTCAAAAATCGCTAGCTCATTTTATGCATACCAAAAAGAATAAAGGAGAATCATCATGAACATGGAAGTCCATAACTGGGGACTAAATGTTGAAAATGTTAATGTAGATAACGTATCTGCCTCATCCGTTTTTTTGATTGGGGACAACGATGAGATATGTCTTTCATCTTTTTTTGATACACCACCAGAGGCCTTTACTTTTGGAAATATTGTACCATTAGCCCCATAAGGAGAGAATAACTCGTGCAAAAACGAATCGCTCATGTATCCGATATGTTTACCAATTCTGTTTCCTTTAGTGGCGTTGTTTCAATTGGAGACACATTCAATGCCAATTTAAATTCCAAAGGGATTGCGGTACAAAAAGAGGGAGATTACTTCACAAAAGCAGATGAGGAATACTTTGAGGATTATCCGATTTTCACCAGAAAAGCAAACTGGCTGAAAGATGGGAAAACCGTAAATAAATCTACTTTTCATCACGACTGTTCTATTAATGTCCACCATGTTTCTTTAATTGGAGTTAGTAGTTCCTCCTTAATGCAAATCGGGAGCGTGGAAAATATAGCTGCAGATGCACGATTAAAGCATTTCCGAAAGCTCCAAGATTAAATAAGACACCAATCCTTGTTCCATCTCATAGACTGTTTTAAGAATACTATGATAGAAGGTGTTAGCATGCCCGCTATTGTTGGACCAGTAAAAATAATTAGTGTTGGCGGAGGTGTGGTTAACTTTGGTGATTCCTTTTATTTATCTCCAAAGGATACTGCAAAAACTAACGCTGGTTCTGGCTCACTTAATACAGGTGACTTCATCTGTACGAATAACGGCGTCAGTACAACCAATCCGTTTGACCCTGATTTAAACGATCAAAACATTACGGCAAACGCATAAACATTATGAAATAAGCTTGTGGAATCCTTAGTGGTTCTACAAGCTTATTATTGAGCCTTTGCTCCCACACTATATTTCGGCGGGAGTGTAAAGGATGGTTTCGTCTTTAAAAAGAGCCGTTTTAGTATGTCGCACCCCCTTGTACATAACAAAACAGAATTTTGCTTTACTCTACTATTAGCCTAGCTTTTTAATTCCTGTGGCACTTCAACAAGTTGATTTTTCGCAAAGAAATACAAATATGTTTCCTTTACAGGCTGTTTCCAAATCGTTTCAACAGCATATCGATAAAGCTTCATTTGCGTAAAATAACGGTGTAGCATTTTTTCCTTGACTTGCTCTGTCCATTCAGCATTAATGGCATCCGTTTTATAATCGATCATTATCCAACCATCTTCTTTTGGAATAAGACAATCGATTACCCCTTGTATTAGCACATTTTCTTCTGGTGCGTGCCATGTTGTATAAACTTCACTTGCTGGCAATGCAAGACTAAATGGTACCTCGCGATAGAATTTAGGTACACCCATGATAAATGCAGCAATCGGTGTATGATAAAATTGCTCAATTGCATGGATGTCAATCTGGCCTGCTTCTTGTCTTCCTATAATCTCTTTTTCTATCATTTTTTCAATTTCTTCCTCTATTTGCAAACCATTTAATACTCGTTTAATAGGTAAATGCTGCATGACTGTGTGCATTGCAGTTCCTTTTTCAGCTGAAATCATTGATTTTTCCTTTTGCATAAATACTGGTCGTTTAACAATCGGCTTTTGAAATGTAGCTACAAGCTGATCAGAACTATATTCATCCTTTATTTCCTGTTGCCTTTTAATTTCAGTTACTGTTTGTTTTGCCCTTGAGGTCGCAGCCTCTCGATAGGGATACGTAAATTGCAAACGTTGATCAACGATATATTTGAGTTCATTATCTGTTAAATCCAACGGCTTCCATTTAGAAATGTGCTCATATAATTGCACATCATTGTCCTTATTAGGTTCCGTATTATTGACCAGCTCACTTCCATGAATAATGGTCACATCCCAATGTGACGGATCATGCTCTATCGTTTCATTCGACATTTTTGAGGTATCGCCTAATCGTAACATTTCGCAGTCACGATGACGTAAGAGCGCTGGACCAACCCAATCCAGATAGGTTTTTGATTCGATGCGGAAGTACGAAGGAAGTACCCATTCATGATGCTCCCTTATTTTCTCCCATTTCTCTATTTTTTTCTCTAAAGATGGTACACTCCCTATCATGACAAGTTTTTCTTTTGCGCGAGTTAATGCAACATAAAGTACACGCATTTCCTCTGCGAGCTGCTCCCTCAATTTTTCACGCTTTAACGCTTGATAATACAGTGTTGGATAGCTAATTCGCTTAACTGGGTCGATGTATTTACTGGCAAAACCATAATCCTTATGCAATAAGTATTTCTGATTTAAATCCATCAAATTAAATTGTTTATCCATCCCCCCTAAAAGCACTACAGGGAATTCAAGTCCCTTACTTTTATGAATCGTCATAATACGTACAACGTCCTCTTGTTCACTCAGAGCCCTTGCTGCTCCAAGGTCATCCCCTCGTTCTTCCATTCGCTCGATAAAGCGTAGGAATCGAAATAATCCACGAAATGACGTTTTTTCATACGTTCGCGCTCGATCATAGAGAGCTCGGAGATTCGCCTGTCGTTGTCTGCCTCCTGGCATACCTCCAACAAAGTCGTAATACCCTGTTTCTCGAAAAATCTGCCAAATCAACTCAGATAAAGAACCTTGCCTAGATGCTAAACGGTATCTTTCCCGATTGTCAACAAAACGTTGAAGCCTTTTTGCAGTTTCATTTGTATGCTGCTTAACATAGTTTTTTAATGCATCATAAAACGAAAGATTCTTTCCTGCTAATCGAATTGCTGCCAATTCTTCTTCATTTAAACCAACTATTGGTGAACGTAATACTGACGCTAATGGGATGTCCTGTCTCGGATTATCAATCACTTTTAAAAGGCTAATCATTACCTTTATTTCAATTGCTTCAAAATAACCTGTTGATAATTCTGCATATACAGGAATACCTTGTTTTTTCAACTCATCTGTAATAGCCGGAGCCCATGTCATCGACCGAAGCAGAATGACAACATCCCGATATTGCATATCCCTTTGGGCGTTTGTTTCCTTATCAACCACTTGCAAAGGTGCTTGATCTGCTTGACCAATCCAATTTTTAATTTTTTTAGCATATACTCTAGCTTCAAGCTCTGCCTTTTCCAAATCTCGGAAGTCCACCTCCTCCATACTTTCTTCTTGTTCATCAATATGGCGATCTATAATTACCAACTCTGGATTTGGCTGACTATAAGGATATTCATCATACATTTTATTGCCATAAATTAGCTCCGCATTTTCATCATAGTTTATTTCACCAAGAGCTTCATCGATAATTTGTCGAAAGATATAATTCGTTCCAGTTAAAACTTGCTCTCTACTTCTAAAGTTTCTGGCTAAATCAATGCGTTTTCCCGAATTAGTATTAGCAGCAAATCGTTTATACTTACCAATAAACAAAGACGGCTCCGCATGTCGAAAACGGTAAATACTTTGCTTTACATCTCCTACCATAAATCGATTTCCCTTACCAATTTGATCACTTAATAAATGTAGAATGGTCTCTTGTACTAGGTTAGTATCCTGATATTCATCGATGAGTAATTCAGAAAATCGTCGTTGAAATCCAACTGCCACTTTTGATGGTGTTGGTGACTCGGTTGAATCATCTTCATTTAATAACTGTAAGCAATAATGTTCGAGGTCCGTGAAATCTACCATTGCTCGCTCCCGCTTCTCTTTTGTAAAGCGTTGTTTAAATTCCTTCACTAACTCCGTCAATTGTTTAATTACTGGCGCCATTTCACGCATATCTTCTAAATGACTAGCTAAATCTCTACTAAACCAGTCCTGCTTCATATCATTCCAACGTTTTTTATAGCTATTTCTTAGCTTTTGAACATGCTTTTTTTTCTCCTCATTTACTTCAACACGTTGACTCGATAGTTTTGAAAATGTGTAGTCTTTCATGAAATTATAAAGTTGATTCCAATCACCTTGAACTCGTTTAACTTCCTGCAACATAGCTATATCTTCTTCTATCGTATTCGCATACTGGTACGGTCCGTCATTTTCTTTTGTTATATTCATAGCAAGTAGCATTTCTTGCTGAATAGCTTCAAACTTCCCTTCCACCTCACGCTTAAGTATATTTAACCAATAAAGATCTATTTGCTCATCATTTTCTGATACATCATACGCATTTGCTAATTGATCTAGCCAGTGATCAGGCCAAGGATTCTGTACAGCAAACGAATAGAGAGAAAGGATTAAGTCTTCTACTTCAGCATCACTACGGTCACTCGAAAAACGATCTACGACTTGAAAAAATAATGCCTGGTCAGCGCCATCTGCACCATACCAATCCTCAAACAAATCATCCATTACCTCTTGTTTCATTAAATCTACTTCCATTTCATTAGCAATGCGAAATGAAGGATCAATATCTAATAAATATGCATATTGACGTACAACTTCAAGACAAAAGGAATGCAGTGTGGATATCGATGCCCGTTGTAGTAGGGATAATTGTTTCTTTAGATGTAGGGAAGATGGGTCTTCAGCCAAAGCCTTTTCAAGAGCTGCGCCAACTCGCTTACGCATTTCTTGGGCTGCAGCATTTGTAAAGGTTACTACGAGTAGAGAATCGATATCTACTGGGTTCTCTTTATTAAGGAGCTTCTGTATTATTCGTTCAACGAGTACAGCGGTCTTCCCTGAACCTGCTGCCGCTGCAACGAGTACATCGCTCCCACTGGTATATATTGCTTCCTCTTGTTCTTTTGTCCAGCTTACCATGAATCGCCCTCCTCCCTCTGAATACGGTTAAGGATATCTTCATCCTTTAAGTCGGTTAGCTTTCTGTAATCATTCGTTGCTATGGTTGAATCAAACTGACATACAGCATGGAATGGGCAATATGTACATGCAACTTGCTGCTTATGCTGATAAGGGTTTAAATCAACTCCCCCTGTAGTCATATCAATACCAGCTTTAGCCATAAGTCGATGCATATGATTTTGTAAACTAGCGAATGTTTGTTGATCTGCTATTTTGGAATAACTATAAAAGCCACCCTTTTTCTTTACACCTGCAGGAACAATTTGGCTAGCTCCAGAATCTAATGCAGTATCCATCCATTTCACAATTTCTTCGTCTGATAATAGTAATCCTTGCATTTTATATTTCTTAAACAATTCTTCCGCGATGGAGGCATCATCAAGTCTCCCTTTTCCTGTAATCATTGGATTATGGACATGGAAGTATAATACTCCTGCTGGTGTCGCTTGAACCCCTAGCCACTTTTCAGAGTGCGTTAACACCACATCTAAATACGTAAGCATTTGTAGAGCTAAACCATAATAAACTTCCATTAGGTTAAGTCCTTTGGCACTAGACTTATAATCTATAATTCGTAAAAATAGTTCATCATCCTTTATTGCTCTGTCGACACGATCAATTCTACCTCGTAGCATTAACTCAAAACCATTCTCCAACGTAATCGTTAATGGTGGCAGCTTCTGATTTTTACCAAAACCTAATTCTAACCCAACTGGAGAGAAATTACTTTGTCTTGCCTGCTCACTTAATACAAAAGCCGCTCGTGCGATAACTTCTTCCAGCTTTTGTTGAATGTATTTATAACGGTTAGAACTGTGTAGAATCTGATGCTGTAGTACTGGCGCTAAATGGCTTACAGCCTTAGACGCATAATTAGCTGCATCAGACTGGTTCAAGTGTGAAAAATCTCTACCTTCGCTTTGAACCCATTCTGTAATGGTTTTTAACGCTTCATGGAATAATTGCCCAATGTCTGGTGCATCTAACTTGTATGTTCTACGCTCTTCAAGTCCTAAACTGTATTTTGCAAAGTGCTGGTATGAACATCGATAATATGTCTCTAATCGAGAAACACTCGCCTTTACCTGTTTTGGATAAAGCTGTTCGATGGTTTCACTAGACAAGTCGGTAGGTTTATTTTGATAGAATAAACTTTGTAAAATTCGATACGTCGTATGATACTTCTTGTGATGCTCCATATACCAATTCAGTACATACCACCATATGCTCCTAACAGGGTAGCCTTTTTGATATCTAGCTAACTGAGCTGTTAAAGCAGCTCTTGTCTTCGTTGGTGTCGTTATAAATCGACCTGCATCTAATAATTCATCAGGATCCTGCAAAACCAAGTGGTCACTGGAGCTTGGAAATAGATCCTCCATACGCTTAATCAGCTGTGAAGGCATCTTTGCCTTTCCTTCATCATCACTTAAAGGATAACTAATCCACAATCTGTCTCTAGCTACCGTAAATGCTATATACATATAGAACCAATCATCAAGTAATTGGCGCTTGCTACTTTCTGCTAGCTTTAATCCATGACCAGCCAGCATTTCTCTTTCCTGTTCATTTATCAATCCATCAGTTGGTGGTTTCATTGGCCAAACGCCTTCATTTACACCGAGAAGGAAACCACATTTTATTCCACTGATTCGAGAACGATCGATAGAACCAACTATGACATGGTCCATACTTGGCGGAACATGAGCAAACGTTAACGTCTCGAAACCAGCTTCTAATGTTTTTCGAAACGTAGTTAGTGACATTTCCTCTTCTCCAGCCATCTCAACGATTTCATCAAACAATTGAATGACAGCATCCCATACCTGCTCTTGTTCCCTTCCTTTTTCAAGCTCTCCAACATTATCATAATCCGTACGTATTTCCTCTAATCGAACGGGAACTTGTAATTCCTCTAGTAATAAATAAATGGTTTCACATTTTTCCTGAACGGTTGAAGCGTCTCTCATTTGCGTATCGAAGTTTCCTAATGCCTGCGCCACTTGGTTACGATAATGATTTATTCTTGCTTGTGTATCTCTTTCCATATCTGTTTGCGCCATTTGGTCAAATCCTCGAAATCTTTGAAACACCCACTCTTCTTCTCCTAGCCAGCGCTCTCTTGATCTAATTCCATACTCTAGTACATAATTTTCTAATTCATCTATTGCGTCAGGGTTTAGCGGATATTCCTTATTTAAACTTGGAATAAAACCAGTTTTGAGTACGCGAAAAACAGCATCATATCGCCAATTTCCTTCTACCATATCTAATAAAGAACGAATCAATTCAATTAGCGCATGATTCTGCATGGTTCTTTTTTCATCAATAAAAACTGGAATGTCATAATCATTAAAGAGCGTTGCAATTAAATCATGGTACGTATCGGTTTGCCGAATAAACAGCGCAATATCACGATAACGATAGCCCTCTTCCCTAACAAGTCGAACAATCTCTTGAGCTGCTCCTTCTACTTCTGCTCGGGGATGGACTGCTTCTGCAATTTGCAGTGGAACTTGCCCATCATAGTGAGGGACAGGTCGGACATCAAAATTTTTTTCCAAATGTGCAAAGTAAGGCCGATCTCGAAATCTTCCATATTCAGGGTCAAGTTCAACGGTCTCTTCTATCATTACGTCATTCATTTCCGCAGTTTGCTTAAGTGCTTGGTAGGTTTCCGTTGTCTGGTAAAATAAATCCAATTCAGACACAGCGTCCCCCTCTGGCTGCTCCACAGTTAACGCGACAGTTACACGTTTGCATTTTTTCATAAGTGCTTCTACTACCATCATTTCTTTTGGTGTAAACCGATGAAACCCATCAACATATATCTCTGCTTCATGTAATAATTGCGACTCTTTAATCTTATCAGCAAGTAATTGCAGTTGATCCTCGCCATCTATATATTTATCTTGCAAAGCAAATAGTAATTTTTCATAGATATATACTAAATCCTCAAGCTTATTCGCTAACGCCTCTTCCCCAGGCTCCTTATGTACGTATTGACCAATTTGTTCAATTTGCGCATGCAATAGCTCTGGTGTAATGGTATATCGCTTAAACTCCGTTATCATTGTTTCTAATTGATGTAAAAAACCTTGTTTTTCCATTGCTTTTTGGAAAACATGCCACTCATCTTGTTTTTCTTCTATAATTTTGCGTAGCATCATTTGAATACCAACCGTACTAATAAACTGCTTCGTCCCGCCTCCTGTTTCCTGCAGCACCCTCCAAGCCAGCCTTGAAAAGCTTGCTACTTGAGCACGAATACTCCCGCGAATATCTTTATCATTAAACAGTGTATACTCCTGTTGAAATGTCATTTGATCTGGAACGATATAGAATATAGGTGGGCCTTGTGGTTCCTGAATTAATTTGGCTTTCATCTCATCCAATGAACGGCCGCTTTTCCCCGTTCCTGCTCGTCCAGTAATAAAACGGAGTCCCATAATGTTTCCCCCATTTCCTTCTCCAATTTAAAAAGCTCTCATCCTTTTATTTTACCAAAGATGAGAGCTACTACATAACTATTTGCCAAGGCTTAAACTCGCTTGAGAAAGCGGCCAATATTTCACATCTACTTTCCCTACAAGCTGTGTTTGTGAAATAAACCCAAACGATCTGCTGTCCAGACTATTATCACGATTATCGCCCATTACAAATAGTTTTCCTTCTGGAACCTCTGTTTTACCCGTAATTTCTTCTAAGGTAAAGTTTTCGGTGTATGGTTTTCCATTACTTGCCTGAACGAACTCACTTAAAAATCGTTCTTCTACATATTTTCCATTTATATATAAGTTATCGTCCTTATATTTTATTTCATCCCCAGGAACACCTATTACACGTTTTACATAGTCCTCCTGTTTATTAGCGTGAAACACGATGACATCAAAACGATCCACATCCGTTAGATCGTAGACGACTTTATTAACCATTAATAAGTTACCATCGTTTAATGTTGGCTGCATGGATTCTCCGTCTACAACATAACTAGCAAAAATCACAGAACGGAATACCATCGCAACTATGATCCCAAGCAATACAAGTGGAATCACTTTTCGATATTTTATTTTTTTCATGCCAAACCTTCCTCCAGAGTATGTTCTCTTTACATCATACCCTGGAGGACAGTGTCTTAACCCTTTTCAGAGCCTATTTCATCATTTTCAAGCGCCTTTTTCTGCAAACGCTTCTCGATATACTTACCAATAATCCAAAAAAGGACGATGCAACCTCCAACAATTATAGTCTTCACCGGATTTTTAGCAAATTCCATAATACTTGAGCCTACATAAGCAATGGAAAAGATCATCACCGATTTCCCCATAATTACAGCAAGAATAAACTGTTGCTTACTAATTTTCGACAAGCCTGAAACAACATTGATGACAGAGGATGGTGAAAAAGGAAAACACATTAATAAGAAAAGTGGTCCAAATCCATGTCGCTCCAACCAGGTTGTCACTTTCTTTACTTGTTTATTCCCTCGAATCGTTTTAAAAATTCGTTTATTACCAAGCTTGCGAATGACTAAAAATACTAAGACAGCGCCCAGTGCTGACCCTGCCCATGATAATAAAAAGCCTTCAAGCAACCCATATGCCGCTGCATTGGCAAATACAAATACAACCAATGGAAGAAAAGGGAGAAACGCTTCAATGAATGGCAACAATATCCCTGGTAGTGGCCCTAAATTCTCGTAATTATGAAGCAAGTGCATAATATATTCATCGAAATTGTCATTTTCAATCATTGTTTTCCAATCCGAAAGTTGGATGTCTAATAAATACATGTAGTAAAATCTCCTCAATATGTAAATGTCACTTTATCCTATTTTTAAGTCTATCTATTTTTATTTTAATGTAAACATCTAATTATGCATAGTCATATCCTTAATTTGCCACTTTCTTTTCATTTCTAATAGTTACCATTGATTAGTTTATTAATTTTTGCATATACTATGAACAAGAACAAACGTTCTTGTCAAGGAGGGAGATTGTCATGCGCTATCTAAACGAAGAAGAATTAACGATTGCTTCTCGCTTTCTGTTCCTATCGATGGCCATGGTCGTTATACAACAAGACATGCAACATTTCCAAAAAGGAGCGTTTAAAATCACAGAGCATTATATGGGACTTTTGAAAAGAATGGAGGCAGAAGCAGTCAATGAACGCAGAGTGTTACGAAGTACTATGCTTCATAAACAAATAAAGGTCGTTACATTAGAAAAAAATGATTCATTTTCTTCGTATTTATTCCTCTGCCGAGGTCGTGAGGAAAAACGGAATTATTTTAACCCTGCTATTCGAAAAAAAGTCCTAACTATTCTTGAGGAATTAATGGAAAAGGGGCAGTCCGATCAATATGCTTCTGCAAAAACCTAATACGATTATCTAAAAGATAGCGAAACTGCGCAGTTCGTTGAACCTGATTTAGCGCAGAACCATAGGAGATATCAAGAAATACACGCTTGCCATTCTTAAACAGGATTTCTGTACCATAATTAGCTGCTTTAAGAACTTGATCAATATGGGAGTGTGCAATCCATGAACATTTGGAGCTTGAAGGGGATGTAGTCGGGAAGAAATACATGCCACTAATTGGATCAATTGTGATTGGTGCTTTATGTGTAATTCCACAGATATCTTTGGTACCCTCTTGTCGACCTTTTAAACTTGCACCAAAAAACTTACAAGCATGATCGACAATTTTGCTAGGAGAAAAGCTGACTGGATATTCAGCTTCTTCTTCTAATACCATAGTAATGGGGTTATCTTTGGAATCACGTTGGGCAACAAGAGCAACAGTCAGTGGGGTGATTTCTGGTGTAGATGTATACAAATTCAACATTAAAATGCTCATCCTTTCCGAAGAAAAGAAAGTGGCTTATATATTAATTTATCAAAATTATAGAGAAAATGGAAGATAAAAACAATATCTTCACAAAATTCAACGATTGTTTTCTGCATCACCCTCATGTTTTAATTCATAATGCGATGGAGTGGTTTGCTCCTGTTTCTGAGATACATCAAACTCAGGATTTAACCATGTAAAAGTAGCAAGCTCCTTCTCTTCATCTTCGTATAAGTTCATCCCTTATCACCTCTTATCTCTATTCTCTCTCAATTTATACACAACCATACATTATTTGTTCAGTCTTATCCCACAACAAAAAAGAGGCTGGGACAAAACACAACTTCTTTACTCAAAATACGAATAATCATATTATCAATAGGAGTATCATCGCCGCACCGTGAAACTATATTCGTTTTCCGCGGGCACGGCCTCAGCTAACTTTGGTAAAGAAAAACACGTTAATACGTGGATCTTCGGACGCGTGCTGTTACCGCCGGAGTCTCGCTTATTTCAGGTGCTAAATGAATGATTCTGATCAAAAAACGAACGATAATTAATCAAAAATAATCATCGTTCGTTTTCGTTTTTAATTGTTTCTTCATTCTCTTGTCCCAGCCATTTTTTCTTCTCAATTTCGTGTATGCGATCTTAAATTTTTTCGTAATATCTTTCCTGTCGTATTTTTAGGTAATTCCTCAAGAAATTCAACAGTGGAAGGAATTTTATATTTTACTAGATAGGTAGCACAGTATTCCAATAACTCGTCCTCTGTTATAGAAGAATCATTAACCACAACGAAGCTGCATACAGCCTCTCCAGTTTGACTATCGGGAACACCGATAACAGCAACCTCGGAAACACCTGGATGGGCGTATAAAACCTCTTCCACTTCTCTTGGATATACATTATACCCACCCACAAGAATCATGTCTTTTTTCCTATCAACGATATAGAAGTACCCTTCATCATCCATTCGAGCCATATCTCCTGTATAAAGCCAACCATCCTTTAAAGCAATTGCCGATTCTTCCGGCATTTTATAATAGCCTAGCATAACGTTTGGTCCACGAACAACAAGTTCGCCTACTTCTCCCACCTGTACTTCTTCGCCAAACTCATCAACTACTTTGTTTTCCACGTGAAGGATACTTCTACCAATAGATCCTGGTTTGCGCGGACGATCCAATGGGTTAAAACAAGTTACTGGTGAGGCCTCAGATAACCCGTACCCTTCTGAAACCTTCACATGGAAGATCTCCTCAAAGGACTTTAAAAGAGCCACAGGCATAGATGCGCCGCCAGAAATACATAAACGAATCGTAGAAAAATGATCTACCATCTCTTTCCCACTTCGTACCAAGTAATTATACATTGTAGGTACACCAGCGAAAATCGTGGCTTGATATTGTTTACTAACTTGAAACACATCCGTAGGTGAAAATTTAGGCAAAATCAGTACTGTTCCACCATTCATTAATGGAGCGTTCAACGAAACCGTTAAACAAAAAACGTGAAACATAGGTAATGCAGCAATCACACGGTCTTGATTATTTATTGTTAAATAATCTGCTGTATCTTTTGCATTAGAATATAAGTTTTTATGTGAGAGCATCGCTCCCTTAGGTGTTCCTGTCGTTCCAGAGGTATATAGGATAATAGCCAAATCCTCTTGATCCAAAGAAGGGTCTATAAAGCTTGTTTCTCCAAGAGCTAAAATTTCAGTAAATGCTTTTGTTTTTTCTTGAAGAAAGAGTGGTGATGATACGTTTTTCTCGGAGTCGCAGACTATGTAATGATTAATCGCAGGTAATTGATCATCGATTGCATGAAACTTTTCCAATAATACATCCATTGTAATAACAGCCTTGACATCTCCATTCTTCACTATATATGTCATTTCACTTGATGTATATAAAGGATTAATTGGAATAATAACTAGACCAAGTCGTAACGCGCCATACAGACCAATGACATAATAAGGACTATTACCAACAACTAAGGCAACATGATCTCCTTTCTTGTATCCTAAGGATGCTAGGCCAGAGGCAAATAGCGAAACAGCATGATTCAGTTCAAAATAAGACGTTTCTTTATGTTGAAACACATATGCCGTCTTGTCAGGATACTTTTTTGCAGTAACAGCTAATTGTTCACTTAAATTCACTGCTAATCCTCCTCATGCATAATGAATGAATAATCATTCATTATGCAGCATTTTTTAATAGAAGAATACTTCCCATTACTTTGGCTATTCCTCTATCTTCAAAAACATATGAATTATTTTACTATTTTAGTATAAATTACGATTTTTATCATTTCAAGTGCAAGCGTTAACAAATTGTGAGAAATTCAAATTCTATTCCTTCACAGTAAGGAGATCACTGTGTTAAAAGCAAATTAGGCCAAAAAAAAGACATCCTTAGTTGGATTTCTTTTTTTCTCTATAAAACGAATAGACAAAGTAGATAGATAGTAATGGAGCCGTCGCCCCTGCGGAAGCAGCAACTGCTGAAGATCCCGCTAGGAGCGAGTTTGATTCCTGTAAAAGCTGCAGCTGTCCGTGAAAAGATGACGGCTCTAATTGAACTTCTAAAAAGCCCTAGGCTTAACAATTATCTTCATTTAATAGAGTTAATTTCATAATATAGAGCCCTTGGGGCTCAAGACTTTAAAGACATAAAAATTAGAGCACCTCCCCAAATCCTGTATAATGTTAGTTACCACACAAACATAAACAGAGAGGTGAGATGCCCCC
>NZ_JAWDHA010000074.1:0-20412 GCF_034190895.1 Virgibacillus sp. M23
AACGTGTTCTTCTTTGCAAAGTTAGTTGAGGCCGTGTCCGCGGAAAGCGAAGTAATTAGTCGGAGCGTTGCCAATATACATCAAACATTTCAAAATAACTACTCGGCTTAACGCAGTCATTGCACTGTTTTTATACTTTCTTAACTTACAAAAAAGCCATTCACAAGCAACGTTGCTTATGAATGGCTTTGGATAATTATCGTCTTCTTCTTTCAGCAATAACATTTCGATATGGCTTTATCGCTCTCGGTTTCCCTAGAACTTCTGCCATAATAATTCCATTTACTAATCCTTTTCTCGTTAGATTATTAGAAACTTGCTTCTTCAACTGCTTCTGAACTTCCGTAAGCTCATCATCTATTTGTTGAATCTGACCTCTATCAAGAGCCTTAGAATACTTTGTGATATCTAGACTTTCACTTGATTTGTCGGCTCCCATTTGATTAGCTAGTCGTTCCATCTGCTCTTTGTGCTGATCATCAACAGAAATGGTCGACACGGTAGTAGAAGCATTAGTTGAATTAGGTATCGACTGTGTTCGATTTCGGTTAGGAGTCCCACCAGAAGGAGTTGGAGTCGGCTTTGTTCGATTAGGCTGTCTATTTCCCTTCTGGTCATCCTTTTTAGAACCATCTTTTAAAACTCCTATGATCCCTGCTATTATAGCAAAAACAATAAAGAAATTACTAAAAATAGCATCAATTAGGTTGGATAGGGCATCCATCAAACCCCTCCCTTACTTTTAGGATTATTTAGGATCATTTTCGTCATGATTATCTTTAGATAAATTACCTATAGAATCTCGCATATCTGTATCTGCATCAATGTTTTTATAGTTCATGTAGTCCATCACACCTAAGTTTCCTGAACGTAAAGCCTCAGCAAGAGCAAGTGGTACATCTGCTTCTGCTTCCACAACTTTTGCACGCATTTCTTGAACCCGTGCAAGCATTTCTTGTTCTTGAGCAACCGCCATTGCACGACGTTCTTCGGCTTTTGCCTGTGCGATATTTTTATCCGCTTCCGCTTGATCTGTTTGTAGAATCGCTCCAATATTTTTACCGATATCAACATCTGCAATATCGATCGATAAAATTTCAAAAGCGGTACCAGCATCTAAACCACGATTTAATACATTGTGCGAAATAGAATCTGGATTTTCCAGTACTTGTGTGTGTGCTTCTGAGCTACCAATTGTACTAACCACACCTTCACCAACACGAGCAATAACCGTTTCCTCACCAGCACCACCGACTAGTCGATCGATATTAGCCCGCACGGTGATTCTTGCTTTTGCTTTTACTTCAATACCATCCATGGCAATACCTGCAATAAATGGTGTTTCAATAACTTTTGGATTAACACTCATTTGAACTGCTTCTAATACATCACGACCTGCTAAATCAATAGCAGCCCCTCGTTCAAATGGTAATTCGATATTTGCACGATGTGCAGCGATTAAAGCATTCACAACACGGTCTACGTTACCACCAGCTAAATAATGACTCTCCAGCTGATTTGTTTTAACATTTAATCCAGCTTTATGTGCTTTAATTAACGGATTGATAACCCGATTTGGCACAACCCTTCTAAGTCGCATCCCGACTAATTGGAAAATACCCACTTTCACGCCCGCTGCCAGCGCACTAATCCATAGCATTACTGGAATGAATGTAAATAAAATTGCTACAGCAATTAAGATAACCGCAATAATAATTAACGGCATTAGTTCTTGTAAATCCATTATTTTTCCTCCTATAAATCATTTATTATATGCATAGAACTCCATTCAATATAGTTTATCAATTGAATGCAGTCAAACATCCATTAATTAACTTTTCTCACCACGATACGTACACCTTCAACCTTAACAACCTTTACTTTTTGGTTCTCACCAATAAATCCGCCTTCTGAAACTACATCTAGACGCTCATTTTCAAAAACAGCTGTTCCAGCTGGACGTAATGGCGTCACGGTTACACCTTCCAACCCAATTAGCTCTAATCGATTTACAGAGGACACATATCCTTGCTCAGTAGTTGTTTGGTCTTTTAGGATAATATGCCGGAAAATACCTTTATCCATTCCCATTCTTCGAAATAAGATAACGGAAACGACTAGGGTGACTAAAAATGCAATTCCTATACTCATTGACATGTGACCAAGGTCATAGCCGGACAGAAATAATGAACCTATGATTGCGCCAATGCCAAGCAAACCCATAATGCCACCAGGTACAAATATTTCTGCAATAATTAATACAATACCTAGTACAAGTAATATGATTGCCTCCATACCTGCTAAGCCTGCTACAATATGACCATAGAAAAATAATACGAGCGAAACGAGTCCCATTATACCAGGAACACCAAATCCAGGGGAATATAATTCGACTACTAAACCAAGGCTAGCAACAGATAAGAGGATTGGTATAACAACTGGATTTGTTAAAAACCTAGCTATCTCTTCAGATAAAGTAGTCTCCTTCTCAATAATCTTCGCCTCAGATAGACCTAATTCATGAAGTAATTCTACACGATCTTCAATCGTTCCTTCAGAATAACCTACTTCTAAGGCGGAAGAAGGTCCTAAAGTTAAAAATTCACCCTCTCCTGCATCTAATTCTGGCAAATCAATGCTTTTATCCGCCATAGCTGCTGCGTATAATGGGTCTCTTCCTTTTGATTCTGCAGCACTTTTCATAGCAGCAATCCAAGCTGATTGTGCTTTTTGATCAGCTGCATTACCATCGGAGGTGATTACACCACTTGCTCCCATTGTAGCCTGGGGCTTCATATAAATAGAATCCGTATTTAAAGCGATATAAGAACCTGCAGAATAAGCTTGATTCACAACATAAGATGTTGTTGGAATATCTAAATTTTGAAGAAGCTTTGCAATTTGACCTGCGGAATCGACTCTACCACCTGGAGTATCAATTTCAAATATAATATGATCTGCTCCCTCTTCCCTTGCCTCTTCTGTTGCACGAGTGAGAAATGCTTCAAGTCCTCGTTCCACTTCTTTTTCAATAGGTATGACATACACCAATTTACCTTCACCTTTGTCAGCAGCACCTACAGGTACTTGATGGAAAAGTGGAAAGAAAAAAGCGATAAAGAAAACTAAATATGTAAATACTTTCCTAGTAGGCAACCACGATCACCTCCTTATTATGTATAGTTATATATACGAATCATACCTTAATTAGTTTCATTTTTTACGGATTAACTAAATAGTACCATAAAGTGATCTGTTAATGATACTTTAAATATAGCATGAAATAAACAAAGTCATCATCATGAGATATTACAATAAACAGTTCGGAAATTATAGGATGTATATCTGCCTAGCATACTTTCAGTTTGTCCTACAATACGACAGATAACGGAACCACTAAACTGAATGCAAAACTATTACTCTTCGGTTAGCATATAGTTTACATATATGTATTGTCGTTTAAAGTGAAACTTCAATTATTGTAGTTTAGTTTATCCCCAATGATTGATAGTACCACAAGGGAATGACCTTAAGTACTTTGAACGAATCGGACATTTACTGGTAGTTGATCCCCACTACCAATATTGGTTACCCTTTATCGCTTAAAGTGGCGGTCTTATTGCCAGTTATATGCGGGATAATCGAGTAGAGGGAGAAGCTAAGAGCTTCTCGCCCCTCTCACACCACTAGTACATACGGTTCCGTATACGGCGATTCAATTTACATCTCTGTGTGTACTTTTAGATAACGGTCTAAAGCAAAGGGAATACCTCTTTGCCGCCTTTCCTTTCACGTGACGAAGAACACTTCTCTTTTGATTATCCTCTGAGATACGCTCATACTTTTATCATTAATACATCCAGAAGTCTATCCTTCGTGCATTCATGGCGTAGAAACACTATAAATTGTTCAGCCCTTCATGATTTTTTTTCATCACTACTATGGCGTCGGCTGACTTCTCACGATAAACCTTTTTCGACCAGCTTTCTTTTTAGAGGACTCCTCAGCTGTCCGTGAGACCTCTCAGGGTAAGGACAACTATCTTTCCTCTTTTACTCGTCTGATTTACTCTATAGGGTTACGCACATCTTTTGGACTTTGGCTTGTTTGGGAGCCTTGTCCGCCTACAGAGCCTTGGTATCAGATTTCTGTTCGTCGAGCCAAGATTTTGATACACGCTTCCTTCAGCCTTTACCTCACGATAAACACCTTGCGCTTCTCTAGTGGTTGGTTGATGTGTACCCCCACAGTGGACTTTCACCACCTAGATAGTCGCCATGCCTGGCGCACCAAATAACTATCCGCCCGTAAAACGGGCGGTTTTAGTTTCGCCCTATAAGGGCACTTTACCAACGAGACCCCTAAAGGGGCTTCTGAATTGACCGTCAACCGTTTATCTTCCTACCTATTTTTAAATGGATCGACGTATTCACGTTTACTCATGTTGTCTCGTAGTCTATCCTCCGATTCTTGTTCACGAATGTATTTTGCCACAGTTTTTTGATTGAGCCCTACTGTACTGACATAGTAACCTTTAGCCCAAAATGTGCGGTTTCCATGATTGTATTTTAAGTTGGCATGTCTATCATGGATCATTAAAGAGCTTTTACCTTTTAAGTAGCCCATAAAGTAAGACACTGACATTTTTGGTGGTATTTTAACCAGCATATGGATGTGGTCAGTCATGGCATGAGCCTCAATAATTTCTACATCTTTCATCTCACATAAACGTCTTAAGATCACCCCGATGTCTCTTCTGAACTTGCCATAAATTTCTTTCCTTCTGTACTTGGGTATAAAGACTATGTGATACTTACAATTCCATCGGGTGTGTGATAAACTATTGTCACTCGACATGAGTAGATCTCCTTTCTATATATAGAGTCGGTTTGACGGCCAACTCTATTATATCGAAAGGAGATTTTTCTGTTACAACTCTACAAGTTTAATTCTCACACAGGCAGAGCCTGTGGTTTAAAAAACATCAATAAAAAAGTCTCAGTTACTATTATAACTGAGACCTTTTATTTAATTACGTAACTGTTTTTGTACGAGTTTATTAATTTGAGAGCCATCTGCCTGCCCTTTTACTTTAGGCATGATTGCACTCATCACTTTTCCCATATCTTTCATAGAAGTTGCATTTACTTCGTGAATCGTCGACTGAACTATTGCCTCAAGCTCATCATCTGTGAGCTGTGCTGGCATATATTCTTGTAAAATGTTAATTTCATTTTCAAGTTTTTGCACAAGATCTTCGCGTCCAGCTGATTTGAATTCTTGGAGGGAATCTTTTCTTTGCTTAACTTCTCTAGACAATATTGTGGTTTCTTCGTCTTCTGAAAGTGAATCTTTGCCAAGCTTTATCGATTCATTTTGTATTGAAGCTTTTACCATGCGAATAACACTAAGGGTTTCTTTGTCTTTATTCTTCATCGCTTGCTTCATATCCTGATTCAGATTTTCAAGTAATGTCATGCATTTGCACCCTCTTTAGAATTTACGCTTTCTAGCAGCTTCAGATTTCTTTTTACGACGAACACTTGGTTTTTCATAGTGTTCACGCTTACGATATTCTTGCAATGTACCACTTTTGGATACACTACGTTTAAAGCGACGAAGAGCATCTTCAAGAGACTCGTTTTTACGAACGCGAGTAGTATTTGACATGCTAATTTCCCTCCCTCCGAAGCACAAAACAGATTGTACCGGCATGTTGTTCATTCCACATGCCTTTTTAAAGTATAATATATTCCTTTATTTTGGTCAACTGATTATTTCCAGCCAATTAATTTATTATACATAGAGATTTAATAATCAGCAGTACCTTGATCACCTTTTAAAATAGAAACTCCTGCACTTGCACCAATTCTAGTTGCACCCGCTTCAATCATTGCATTTGTCGTCTCTAAATCACGAACACCACCTGAAGCTTTAACTCCCATTTCTGGTCCAACCGTTTGACGCATTAAACGAATGTCCTCAACTGTAGCTCCGCCTCCAGAAAAACCTGTAGACGTCTTTACAAAATCAGCATTTGCTTCTTTAGCTAGCTTACATGCGCGAACTTTTTCTTCCTCGGTTAATAGTGATGTTTCGATAATCACTTTCGTCAATGCTTGTCCTTTGGCGGTAAGAACCACTTTTTCGATGTCTGACTTAACTGTCTCATCGTCTCCAGATTTAAGCGCACCAATATTGATTACCATGTCTACTTCTGTTGCACCATCTTTAATTGCCTGCTTCGTTTCTGCTACTTTTGCTTCCGTTGATGTTGCTCCTAGTGGAAAACCAATAACCGTACAAACCTTAACCGTTGTATTCTTTAATTTACTATAGCAATATGGAACCCAGTATGGATTTACACAAACAGATGCGAAGTCATATTCGATTGCTTCTTCTACGATTTGTGTGATTTTTTCCTTCGATGTTTCTGGTTTTAATTGTGTATGGTCAATGTATTTTGCCAATTGATTTGTCACATGAATCTTCCTTCCTATCATTGTTGTACGTACCTCTCTAGCCATCATAGCATGGAAGAGTATAAAAATCTAATTTCAGCTTTATAAACCAACATAGTCTCTATAGATTGACGAATAAACAAACTTAGAAATATCTGCAAATCATTGTCTGAAGTTCTATGTTTTAATTGAAAATAAATTGCTATACAAAAAAGGATCTACGACAGATGTAATTTAAAAACAATAAAAAACGAAGGATAATTAGTTTTAAGTAATTATCCTTCGTTTTTTTCATAGAATAACTAATTCAGCATTTGGTTATTCGTATGTTGTGTAAAAAAGTTGTATTTTTTCTCAGCCCGTCATACGAATTTACTTAGCTTCTTCAAACAAAACATCTTCCATGATTCGTACAAATGTACCTTTATTTATTGGATAACCTGCTTTTGTTATTTTTACTCGAACTAATTTACCAATCATGTCCGGTGTACCCTCAAATTCAACCTTTAGATAGTTATCCGTGTAACCTATTAAATGATTTGGGTTGTTATCATCTGAAGCATGTTCTTCAGGGATAACCTCTAATACCTCATTTTCATACGTAGACGCATAGGCTTTGGCTAATTGATTAGATAACTCAATTAGCTGATGAACTCGTTCGTTTTTTACGTCATCATCAATTTGTCCATCCATTCGAGCTGCTGGTGTACCAGTTCTTCGTGAGAAAGGGAAGACATGCAATTCCGAGTAGCCTATTTCCTTAATATAGTTGTATGTCTCCATAAATTCTTCATCTGTCTCTCCCGGAAAACCAACGATAACATCAGATGTAATAGCTAGCCCAGGTAATGCCTTTTTCAGCTTATCAATTTTTTCTCTGTAATAGCCAGTAGAATATTTTCTTCTCATTCTTGCAAGAACAGAATCTGATCCTGACTGGAGTGGAATATGCAAATGTCTTACAACTTTTTCAGATTTATCTAGTACTTCAATAACTTCATCAGTAATCTGACTAGCTTCAATTGAAGAAATTCGAATACGTTTTAAACCATGAACCTTTGTTTCTAAATCACGTAGAAGCATCGCAAAATTGTAGTCTTTCATATCCTCACCATAGCCCGCTGTATGAATACCCGTTAAGACAATTTCCTTATAACCAGCATCTACCAGCTTCTGTGCTTGTCTAACTACGTTTTCAGGATCTCTTGATCGTAATAGCCCACGCGACCATGGAATAATACAAAATGTACAAAAATTATTACAGCCCTCCTGTATTTTTAAGGAAGCTCTTGTACGATCTGTAAATTCAGGTACATCCATTTCTTCAAATACTCTATTTTTCATGATATTTGAAACACCATTAATTGGTTCTTTCGTTTTCTTATGTTCTTCAATATAAGAAATCATGTTTTTTCGATCCTGTGTACCAACTACAATATCAACTCCAGGAATTTCCATTATCTCACCTGGTGAAGTTTGTGCATAACAGCCAGTTACACAAACAATTGCTTCAGGATTTTTTCGAATCGCTCGGCGAATTACTTGTCTGCTTTTCTTGTCACCTGTATTTGTCACCGTACACGTATTTATTACATAAACATCTGAATCATGATCAAATTCAACACGCTCATAGCCATGATCCATAAACATTCGCCATATACCCTCTGTCTCATAGTGGTTAACTTTACAACCTAATGTATGAAATGCGACTGTCGGCATTACTCACACCTCAATTCTTCAAAATGATAGGAAATACTAGCTAACGCATATAATGCCGCTGTTTCCGTACGTAAAATTCTTGGTCCTAATCGAACAGCTTGAAAACCGCTTGCTTTTAAAGCAATGGTTTCATCTTCTGAAAAGCCCCCCTCAGGGCCAATACAAATTAAAATTCGCTGTCGAGGCTTTAACTTGCGGAGATTTTCTCCAAAGGATTGGTAATTTGACGTCTTTGCCTCCTCTTCATAGGCAAAGAGTTTCATATCATAACTATCACTAAAGTCTATCAGTTCTTTTAAAGATTTACTGTATTGGACATTTGGTAGTTTATTACGGTGGCTTTGTTCACTAGCCTCTTTTATAATTTTTACCAATCGGTTTAATTTCTTTTCTTGCTTCTTTTCATCCCATCTTACAACAGAACGAGATGCTTGAAAAGGAATAAACGTGTTCGCTCCAAGTTCCGTTCCTTTTTGAAAAATTAGATCTAATTTATCTCCCTTAGGAAGCCCTTGTGCTATTGCTACTTCAACCGGTAATTCAGCATCTTGCTTAAGCCATTCTTTAATATCTGCATACACAACACCATTATCTAAGAACGTGATCCTACAAATTGCTGCCTGTCCATCCGGATGATTACAAATAATGCAATCTCCTGCTTTAAAACGCATCACTCGTTTCATGTGATGAACATCATCACCAGTTATTTTAATTGTAAATTCATTCCACATGCCTTTTGGAACAAAATATCTTTGCAACAACCCACACCTACTTTAACATCTACAATTTTTGTGCAACAATGGAGATCCAATCCTCCATCTCATTCATCTGAATGATTTGAAAACCTTGCTGCTCTAGACGATCCTTTACCATCTGTTTTTTATTTTGAATAATACCAGATGTTATAAAATAACCTCCAGGTTTTAGATTATTCCATGCATCGTCAACAAAACGAACGATAATCTCTGCTAAAATATTTGATACAATTATATCTGCTTCTATTGCTATATGATCCAATAAATTATTCTGCTTAACAGAAATCTTTTTTTCCATTTTATTTAATTTTGCGTTTAGAATTGTACTCTTTACAGCAGCATCATCTAAATCATATGCATGCACATGGCTTGCTCCCAATAATGCTGAAGCAATACTCAAAACTCCTGAACCAGATCCAACATCAATGACAGTATCTCCGCTTTTCATAAATTGCTCCAATGCCTGAATACTTAAGACAGTTGTAGGATGTGTACCCGTCCCAAATGCCATACCTGGATCAAGTTCTATGATCACCTCGTCAGTATCCACTGGTGTATATTCTTCCCATGTTGGAATGATCGTAATTTGCTTAGAAATTTTCACTGGTTTATAGTATTTCTTCCAGGCTGTTGACCATTCTTCTTCGTTTACTTCACTTAATGAGATTTGATTTCTTCCTAAATCAATATCATATAATAGGAGATTATTAATAGCTTGTTTTATTTCCTCAACCGTCTCTCCTAAAAAACTATTAACTGGAAGGTATGCTTTAATATAGACTCCTTCTTCTGGATATTCTTCTGGATTTAATTCAAATATTTCACCAAAAGCAGTGGAGTGCTCTTTTACTAAATCAATCGGGTCTTCAATAACGAGTCCACTTGCACCAGTTTCATGAAGAATATTCGAGATTGGCTCAATCGCTTCATTTGTTGTATGAATACAGAGTTCAGACCATTTCATACTGGATCCACCCATTTCCTTTTGAAATTATCATACACCTTACCGCTATCAATTCTTGTTATGTAAACGGTGCTTATAACACACCGTTATTCACTTTTGAATGCCTTCTTAAATCGATCAAACAATGAACTGCCTTGTTCATCCGTGGCATCGTGACCACCAATTTCGTTAAATTCACGTAACAGCTCTTTTTGGCGTTCTGATAATTTAGTAGGTGTCATGACTTTCACTTTAATATGCTGATCTCCATGACCATAGCCTCTAACGTTCGGCGCTCCTTTTCCTTTCATTCGGAACGTTTTCCCGGTTTGTGTACCAGCTGGTATTTTCAATTTTACCTTTCCATGGACTGTTGGAACCTCGATTTCATCACCTAATGCTGCTTGCGCGAAGGTCAATGGCAATTCACAGAAAATATGATCTCCTTCACGCTGGAAGAAATCATGCGGTTTGACTTGAACTACTACAAACAAGTCTCCTGGAGGACCTCCATTAACCCCGGATTCGCCTTTTCCTGATACCCGTATTTGTTGGCCTTCATCAATTCCTGCTGGGATGGTAATATGAATAGTTTTGCGCTTTTTAACCTTTCCAGTACCACCACACGTGTTACATTTATCAGGAATAATCTTTCCTGATCCACTACAATAGTTACAAACCCTTCGATTTACAACTTTACCAAATGGTGTATTTTGTTCCATATTTAATTGACCTGATCCCCCACAATGGGAGCATGTCTTTGCTTTCGTTCCTGGTTTTGCCCCAGATCCAGAGCAAGTATCACATGTTTCTTCTTTTGGTATCGTAATATCCGTTTCTTTACCAAATATTGCTTCCTCAAAATCAAGAACCATCGTATATTGGAGATCGGCTCCTTGCTGTGGTGCATTCGGATCTCTACTTCGTCCACCTCCACCAAAGAACATATCAAAAATATCACCAAAGCCTCCACCGAAGTCTTGCGAACCTCCGAATCCGCCGAAGCCTTGGCTTTGTGGACCAGCATGACCGAATTGATCATATTGAGCACGCTTTTGTTCATTACCTAGAACTTCATAGGCCTCTTTGGCTTCTTTAAATTTATCTGCAGCATTAGCTTCTTTATTAACGTCCGGATGGTATTTTCTTGCTAGCTTACGATAAGCTTTTTTTATTTCTTCCTTCGATGCCCCTTTATCGACACCGAGTACTTCATAATAGTCTCGTTTACTCACTTGACAATCACTCTCCCGATACTCACTTTTGCATAACTTTTATCTTACCACCTTATACAGTCTTGTGGCAAATGTTGAAACAAATACGCTAACGTGTAAAAAAGTCAAAGTCAAGAGGATCCTGACTTTGACTTTTAATTTACCGGATTAAGGATAGAAACTTAAGTTTCTAAACCTATTCATCCCAATATTATTTATTTTTATCTTCCTCATCATCAACCTCTTGATAATCAGCATCCACCACATCATCATCGCTATTACCAGCCTGATCTGATTGCTGTGCTTGCTGCTCTTGTTGCATTTGTTCATACATTTTCACGGATAATTGTTGAACTTGCTCTTGAAGAGCTTCTTTCTTTTCTTTAATTTGTTCAATATCATCAGCTTCAATGGCTTTTTGCAATTCTTCCTTAGCAGCTTCTGCTTTTTGTTTTTCATCTTCAGAAACCTTATCTCCTAAATCTTTAATTGTTTTATCTGTTGTAAAGATTAGTTGATCAGCTTCATTACGTAATTCAATTTCTTCGCGACGTTTTTTATCATCTTCCGCATTCTCTTCAGCTTCTTTAACCATGCGGTCTACTTCTTCATCTGATAGACCAGAAGAGGATTTGATTGTAATAGATTGTTCTTTATTTGTACCTAGATCTTTGGCACGTACATTTACAATACCATTCGCATCAATATCAAAGGAAACTTCAATTTGCGGTACTCCTCGTGGTGCTGGTGGAATATCCGTTAATTGAAAACGACCTAAAGTTTTATTATCTGCAGCCATTTCGCGTTCACCTTGTAGGACATGAATGTCTACTGCTGTTTGATTATCCGCTGCAGTCGAGAATACTTGAGAATGACTTGTTGGAATCGTTGTGTTACGCTCAATTAATTTCGTAGTTACAGATCCCATTGTTTCAATACCAAGTGATAGAGGTGTTACATCTAATAATACAACATCCTTCACGTCACCTTGTAGGACACCGCCTTGAATTGCAGCACCTAAAGCAACTACTTCATCAGGGTTAACTCCTTTAGACGGTTCTTTACCAATCGCTTGCTTGATTGCTTCTTGAACTGCAGGAATTCGTGTTGATCCTCCAACCAATATAACTTTATCAATGTCACTTGCTGACAAATCAGCGTCAGACAAAGCCTTGCGAGTAGGCACCATTGTACGCTCTACCAACTCTGAAGAAAGTTCTTCGAATTTTGCTCTTGTTAGATTCATTTCTAAGTGCAGTGGTCCAGCTTCTCCAGCTGTAATAAATGGTAAAGAAATTTGTGTTTGAGATACCCCTGATAGATCTTTTTTCGCTTTCTCGGCAGCATCCTTTAAACGTTGTGTAGCCATTTTATCTTTTGATAGATCAATACCATTTTCCTTTTTAAATTCTTGTACCATGTAATCGATAATAACCTCATCGAAGTCATCACCGCCAAGACGATTATCACCTGCTGTAGATACAACTTCAAATGTACCGTCACCGATATCTAGGATAGAAACGTCAAACGTTCCGCCACCAAGGTCGTAGACCAAAATTGTTTGGTCTTCGTTTTCTTTATCTATGCCATAAGCTAGTGCCGCAGCGGTTGGCTCATTAATAATACGTTCTACTTCCAAACCAGCAATTTTACCAGCATCTTTTGTTGCTTGTCGCTCTGCATCATTAAAATATGCTGGAACTGTAATAACAGCTTTACTTACTGTTTCACCGATATAATCTTCTGCAAATGACTTAATATGTTGCAAGATAATAGCAGAAACTTCTTGCGGAGTAAATTCTTTATCTTCTATCTTCACTTTATAATCTGTTCCCATATGGCGTTTTATAGATTGTATTGTGTTTGGATTAGTAATTGCTTGACGCTTTGCAACCTCTCCAACCTGTCTTTCACCATTTTTAAAAGCCACTACTGATGGAGTTGTACGGTTTCCTTCTGGGTTAGGTATTACTACTGACTCTCCACCTTCCATTACAGACACACAAGAGTTTGTTGTACCTAAATCAATACCAATTATTTTACTCATGATTATTCCTCCTTAGCTACGTAAACAATTATTTATTAACTTTTACCATTGCTGGTCTAATAACACGATCTTTCAACTTATAACCTTTTTGCAATTCCTCAACAATTACATTAGATGCCTTTTCTTCATCTTCTACTTGCATTACTGCGTGATGTAAATTTGGATCAAACTCCTCATCTACTGTAGCTATCTCTTCTACACCTTGTGAAAAGAGAGCATCCTTTAATTGATTGTAGACCATCGTAATCCCATCAATTAAACTAGATGTTGCCTCTGTTTTTTCAACTTGCAACGCCCGTTCAAAATTATCCAATGCGGGTAACAATTCTTGGATTAAATCCTGGGATTTATATTTTCGCTCTGCGTCCCTTTCTTTTAAGGTACGTTTCTTGAAATTATTAAATTCTGCTTGAACCCTTAACATTCTCTGATATATTTCATCCTTCTCTTTCTGGAGTGTATCCAACTCACTCTGTTCAATTGTCGAATGATTAGTTTTATCAGTTTCTACTTCTTCCTCTTTTGCATCGATTACTTCAATCGAGTCAGCAGTTTCTGCTTCTGCCTTTGCTTCTACTTTTTCTTCATCATCAGTAACGGTTCTCGTTTGTTTATCCTGTTCTTCCACGTGTGACACCTCCAATTTAAACTAACCAACATTCACTATAACACGTTGCACTTTTGAACGAAACAATAGCGAAGTCATGTTTTAATAAATTTCATAAGATTTATTCATTGTTTTTATACCACATATACAGTGCTTCTGTCATTTCATGTGACAAAATATTTAGTAATGAAATAACTCTTCGATACTCCATTCTTGTTGGGCCAAGTAATGCAATTGTCCCCGTCTGATCTTCTCCTAAGTGATAAGCTGCAGTAATTAAGCTCAGATCTTTAATGGCTTCGACATTGTTCTCTCTTCCGATGGATACTTTAATCCCATCCTTGGACTGTTTCAGCATACTTGCAATCTCATCCTCATTTTCGATCATTGCATAGAAAGAACGTATTTTATCTACATCATTAAATTCCGGTTGCATCAGCATATTAGATTTTCCACCAATATATAATTTAACCGGATGATCTTGAATAAGTGCTGCATTCAAGTAATGGTATGAATTCTCTAGATTGGATACGTACTTTTTCATCATGGAAGCAATTTGTGAATTGAATTTTTCTGCCAATTGTATAATTGGTACGCCACTCAATTGGTCATTCATAATATTTACCATCTTTTCTATATCAGATGGTTCAATTTCATGAGGTATAGAAAATGACCGATGTTCCACATGACCAGTATTTGTAACAAGAATAGCAACCGCCGTATTCGACGATAAGGTAATAATTTGAATTTGCTTTAATTTTGTTTCAAACATTTCAGGTCCCAGAATGATCGTTGTATAGTTGGTTAATCGAGATAGAACTTCTGCTGACATCTGAACAATTTGTTCAAATTCAAAGAAATTATCTTGAATAATATGCTTAATCACATCGCCGTCTTCATGCATTATACTTGGAGAAATGAGATGGTCGACGTAATATCGGTACCCTTTTTCTGAAGGTACACGTCCTGAAGATGAATGCGTCTTCTCAAGGAAGCCCATATCCTCTAGATCCGCCATTTCGTTTCGTATGGTTGCAGCGCTAAATGAAATATGCTCTTTTTTCGATATAGCGCGTGAGCCAACAGGATGTGCCGACTCGATGAAATCATCAATAATTACTTGTAAAATCAATAATTGCCTTTCTGTTAACATGATGATCACCTCTGTTAGCACTCAACCTTATCGAGTGCTAATGCTAATTATAAATTACCAAATCCACTTTTCTTTGTCAACGAAATGACTTGTATCTCAGTATGTGCCATATAAAATAACCTGTACAAAAGAGACAGGCTATTTTTACATATATCTCTTATCAATCAATCTTAGTGTCGACGTGACTATATTTGTACGGAATCCTCTAATAGAAATCTTTCGAATACTTCATTAGCTAATAATTTTCCTTCACTGGTTAAGCGAATCGACATATCATCCTCCTGTAACCAGCCCTTCTGCACAAGACTTTCAATGGATGACTTATACAACTTATCAGGAAAGAATCCAAATCTAGATGCAAAGGTCTGTTTGTTTACACCTTGCATTTTTCGTAAACCTAAAAACATTTCTTCCTCAATCTGTTCTTTATTATTAATTTGATCAATATGGAGAACAGGTTTGCCATCAGCCATTGCCTGTTTGATATATGCTGGTAATGGTCTTATATTGCCATACCTCTTGCCTGGAATATACCCGTATGCACCTGCTCCAAAACCATAATAATAATTATTATCCCAGTATGTTAAATTATGCTTGCTTTCAAACCCAGCTTTCGCAAAGTTACTTATCTCATATTGCAGTAATCCATGTTTTTTTGTAGTATCGGTTAAAATATGATACATTTCAACTTCTTCTTCTTGAGCTGGACGTTGCAGTTTTCCTTTTTTATGACGCTGAAAGAATACTGTTTTCGGTTCAATTTGCAATGCATACGTAGATAAATGTGGTAGTCCCAGTGCCATGGCCTGATTCAAAGAATTTTTGAAATGATCAATTGTTTGATTAGGTAGTGCATATATTAGGTCTGTACTAATATTAGTTATTCCGTTATTCTGAAGTAATTCAACTGTTTCATAAACATCCTTTACCTTGTGCAATCTACCTAGCTCTTTTAACATATGATCATCAAAAACTTGTACGCCAAGTGAGACTCTATTCACACCATATGTTTTTAATAACTTGACCTTTTCGTCATTAAAATCACCTGGGTTTGCTTCAATCGTGTACTCTTCACATTGAGTCATATCAAATTTCTTATCAATAAATGAGAGCAGTGATTCTAGTTGGTTAACAGATAGAGCTGTCGGAGTTCCTCCACCTATAAAAACCGTCTTTACTTTATTACCTGTATCGTCTACATATGTAGAAATCTCATTCTTTAATGCAACAAGATAATCATTAGCTCTCTTTTCATTATAAAAGAACTTTGTAAAGTCACAGTAGTAACAAATTTGCTGACAAAACGGGATATGGATATATACAGATTGAATTGCATTCATATTAGTGCTCCTTACGAAAAGGAAAAAGGAAAAACTGTTTTCCAATTTAACAGCTCTCCCTTTCCGTTTCAGATATTGATGATCCTTTATTCTAAAATTACCATAAAGGCTTCTAATTGCTAATTGTATCTTTGTGTATTTTATTATATCTAACATTATTTATCAAGCCAAATAGCTCCTTGGAAGGATAAGCAAACTCCTAATACTGTAATCATTATGGGTATCATTAAACCTCATTTTTCCCTTAATTTAATTCCACCTACCAGCATTCCACCTTGATAAGAACTTTGAAGAAAACTTAAATCTAGAGAATTCCCTCGTAGAACTTGGTCCACGATGCAAGGTATACCCATGAGTAAAGGATCGAAGAAGAAAAAGAGTTTATTATAATGAGAATGATGAACATGTTATTTTAAGCTATGTAGTTTGTTTCATTTTGATTTCTCGCAAAATTTATGTGAATTTGAATGATCTCCCAAGGGGATGGATATATAGAACAAGTTAATACGAAGGGGAAGAGAAAAACGAAAAACCCCTCACTACATTTAATGAGGGTTTTTCATGTTTATTAGCATCTAGAGCCTTCTTTTACTGAATATTATTTGCTGTTTGTTGCTGTGAATTATCAGTTTCACCTTGTATAGCACTGGATAATTGTTGCACATTCTGATTGGTAGTCATATTTTGTAAAGGTTGAGTCAATTGTTGAGCTCCAGAATTATTTAATGCATTAGAAATGGTTTGAGGCAAATTTTTAAATGTTCCATTTTGAACTCCTCTTGTAATACCATAAATAGCTGCTCCTGCAGCTCCAATAGCAAGTATTGACGTCATCATACCTTGTCGGTTATTCATATATTTATCACCCTTTGTGTGTTGTTCTTGTGCTTCCGTTTTAGTTTTACAAAACACACCAAAAGTATACGAATGATTATACCTCATTTTATTCCATTGATTATACTATTTAACAAATTAGTCTTCGTTCTATACAGTATTGAACGAAGGAATTGATGAATTGTAACAAAGTGGTAAACATTATAAATTATCACTGATTAAAAAATAACTACAGTGCTTATGAAAAGACTTTCTATATGAATGTTTTCCCCACTGTCACTGGGTCAACTAAAAGGATTTTCCCAGTTGATTTCATCAATGCTATATAAAAGATGCTATTTTTAGGTCTATTCCATACAAAAAGTAGGGTTTAGAGAAAAGATCTGTATCAGCGAAAGTGATGGATATACATTTAGACTCTCGCAGGAAACCGCCTTTTGCTTCCGAGGAAGTTGAGGTGTTGCCAGGAGAAAGCGAAGTGTATATCCTCCTGGCGTTACAAACGGCTATCCATATATTCAAAAAATAAACTTGCAGTGAGTTTTTTTATCACGCTTTAAGCTCTTTAGAGCCCCCGCATAGCCAGAGGAGAGGTATTCTAAACCATTAATAAATAGTACTGCCACCAACATATTCAATGTGGTGGCAGTAGAGTAGCAAAGCGTCTATTTTTCAATTTGATATATCCTTAAAACGTTGATTTAATCATCCTTCATTTCCAAAACTGCCATAAAGGCTTCTTGCGGTACCTCTACAGAACCTACCATCTTCATACGCTTTTTACCTTCTTTTTGTTTCTCCAATAACTTACGTTTACGAGAAATATCTCCACCATAGCATTTAGAGAGAACGTTTTTCCGCATTGCCTTAATTGTAGATCTAGCCACTATTTTATTTCCAATAGCAGCTTGAACGGGAACTTCAAATTGCTGTCTTGGAATTAGCTCTTTTAATTTATCAACAATGTGCTTGCCACGTTCGTAAGCAAAGTCTCGATGGACAATAAATGAAAGTGCATCAATAGTATCACCATTTAATAAAATGTCCATTTTCACTAAATTGGAAGAGCGATATCCAATTAAATCATAATCAAAGGAAGCATACCCTTTTGTTTGGGATTTAAGTTGATCAAAGAAATCATAAACAATTTCAGATAATGGTATATGATAAATAACATTAACTCGAATGTCATCCAAGTATTCCATATCAATGAATTGACCACGTTTTTTTTGTGCGATTTCCATCACTGCTCCAACATATTCATTTGGAACCATGATTGTAGCTTTTACATACGGTTCTCGAACATCTTTGATCTGCTGAGGATCTGGCATAACGGAAGGATTATCGATAGCAATAACCTCTTCGTTTGTCTGCTCCACTTCGTAAATAACACTAGGTGCTGTAGTAATTAGATCTATTTTAAATTCTCGTTCAATACGTTCTTGAATGATTTCCATATGCAAAAGCCCTAAAAATCCACAACGGAAGCCAAATCCTAATGCTTGAGATGTTTCTGCTTCATATTGTAATGATGAATCATTTAATTCTAAACGCTCTAGCGCTTCTCTCAAATCATTATAATTATTGGCGTCAACTGGATACAGCCCGCAAAATACCATTGGATTTAATCGCTTATATCCTGGTAACGGTTCAGCAGCAGGTCGGTTAGCTAATGTAATCGTATCCCCAACTCGCGAATCACCCACGTTCTTAATAGAAGCTGTTAAATAACCGACATCTCCTACGGTCAGTTCATCTTTAGTAATTGGCTTGGGACTAAATACCCCTAATTCATTGACTTCAAATTCTTTATCCGTTGCCATCATTTTAATTTTATCGCCTACTTTTATAGAACCTTCCTTAATACAAACGTAGGCGATAACTCCTCGATAGGGATCGTATAAAGAGTCGAAGATTAACGCTTTAAGCGGCTCTTCGGTATCACCCGCAGGCGCAGGGATTGCTTCCGTAATTCTTTCAAGAATTTCATCAATCCCAATATTTGCTTTTGCTGATGCTAAAATGACATCATCGCCATCAATACCAATCACATCTTCTAATTCTTTTTTCACTCTATCTGGATCTGCACTCGGCAAATCGATTTTATTAATAACAGGTATTATTTCTAAATCGTTATCAAGAGCTAAATAAACATTCGCTAACGTTTGGGCTTCAATGCCTTGCGCAGCATCAACAACAAGAATTGCTCCTTCACATGCAGCAAGGCTTCTAGAAACTTCATATGTAAAATCGACATGACCCGGTGTATCAATGAGATGAAAAATATAGTCTTCTCCTGCGTTACTTTGATAATTTAATTGTACAGCATTTAATTTAATGGTGATGCCACGCTCACGCTCGAGATCCATTGCATCGAGTAATTGATCTTTCATTTCTCTTTGTGTTATTGCTTTTGTGCGTTCTAATATTCGATCTGCCAAGGTTGACTTGCCATGATCAATATGTGCGATAATTGAAAAATTACGCACATTTCTTTGAATTTTTGCCATTAGAGATGTTCACTCCTACTTTCTTTTATCTCTACAGATAAAAGGCCTTAAATTATCAGTGACAATGACTAGCATTGATTATAGCAATAGTAACAGTTATGTTCAAGAACAAAAGCGCAAGCGCCCGATTAGAACGTAGCGACTAGAGCAAGTCAACCGAGATAAAGAAATCACGGTGAGCTTGCGAGCCGATGATGACTTAGATTAGGGCGATTCGTGAAGTCACCTCGTTTCTGGGCGCTGAAGCTGGACGTGGCTCAACACGTCCATATTGACCCACATGGGCTAATTTTATAATTTCCTAGACTAGAACAAAAGCGCAGAGCACTATAACTTTAGGATCTGCGCTTCTACAACATAATTGCACCTATATAAAAATTAAAAAAATAATTGGGAAACCTGGTAAAGTATCTCTACCACCACTTCATAAAATCCAGATACACCAGCTTCTAATATCGATGCCGTCTTCTCTGTAACAGGTGAAGGTCCATTCGTGTTAATCTTCTCTTCCGTAATAACTTCAGTGGTATCTGATGTTGTTTTAGTTTGCAATACTTCATCTTTAGCCTCTTTAACATCAACCTTCATTTCTGTTTGCTGAGGTGTTGACTCTTCTGCTTGTTTATCATTCCCGTAGACCACTCCAGTTAAAAAACAAACTGCTAATAATAATAATACAATTAATGAACGAGTCATCTTAACACCTCCCTCTATATACTTTAATTATCTTCAAAATACTCTTGTTTTCTTAGAATTAATCAAGCACCATTTCATTGAATGTATTGATGGATAAAGCGTTTAATCAGAGTACAGAATATTCTAACCGGGT
>NZ_JAWDHA010000075.1:0-19964 GCF_034190895.1 Virgibacillus sp. M23
TTAGTTGAGGCCGTGCCCGCGGAAAGCGAAGTAATTAGTCGGAGCATTGCCAATATACATCAAACATTTCAAAATAACTACTTGGCTTAACGCAGTCATTGCACTGATTTTATACTTTCTTAACTTTTAAAAAAACTAGGACCTAAACCTAAAATAGCAGAAAAAACATGAATAAATACAAGAACATCATAAAATGTCATGATGCAGCTCCTCCAAATCAACCAACGAATTTGTTTAAGATCGTATCTACATGAGGACCATACATTTCTCCAAAAATATTTAAATGAACAAGTAAATAATAAAGTTGATAAATGGCTTTACAATCCTCATAATAACTACTCACTGGGAATCTTTCCTCGTAAGCTTGGTAAAATGAATTCGAAAACCCGCCGAATAGCTCAGTAAATGCTAATTCAAAATGCCTGTCCCCAAATAAGAACGAAGGGTCAATTAAGAATGGAGCTCCATTACTTCCTACAATCCAATTCCCTCCCCATAAATCACCGTGTAAATAAGATGGAGTAACATGATCGGGAACAAACAAATCTAATTTATCTATTAATTTATTCAACTGTCTTCTTCGTTTACCGGTAATTTGATTTCGCAGTATCCCCAGTTCTAGTTGGCTATATAAACGGCATTCTCGATAATACGCTTGCCAACTTGTATAAAGGCCATTTACTTGCGAGAGTGTTCCCACATAAGTATTACTAGAGAACCCATGCTTGTCTCCTTTATGACAATGCATGCTTGCTAATCGTTCACCCAATAGTCTTTCCGTATCCTTATGTTCTTGCCCACTAACCCACTCCAATACTAAGTATGCTCTCTCTTGTTGATCGGAATAAGCAATTACTTTTGGTACATCAATGGTATTTGTATCCTTTATCAATTGAAGACCCTTGGCTTCCAGCTCAAAAAAACGGTTTGGGGCATTTGGATGATATTTAATAAAATAGTTGTTTCGATCTGTTTTTACAAAATAGCTCTCATTGATAGACCCACCTGCTACGCGCTTAATCTTATAGATAGAACTTTCATCTCCTGCTTGTTTCACTGCCTCTTTCAATAATGGATTCATTGTAATCCCCCTTTGCAAAAACGTTGTGTAAAACTAAACATGTGATTTATCAAATCTCATGTACAGTGAAGCTTCCATCCGGTTTTTACTGAAACAAATACGTACAAAGGCTTCATTCGCCACGTCCTGTGGCAACGCCTTTGTGACCTACTTCCATGTAGGCCCGAACCAATCGGACATTTACTGGCAGTTGTTCCACACTTCCCATTTCGGTTTCTCTTTATTGCTTGACCGGGGGCTTACTGCCAGTCATATGTGGCGATAAATTTAATAGCCAAAACAAGCTTGAATTACAATAACTAGCCTCTAAAACCTATTTATTCTTTGAATCTATTCATACGTAATCTTCATATCACCAGGTTTAATCAAACCCTTCTTTCTTAGGTATTCAGCACTCAGTAGACTGATAAAAGCTGGGGCTATAATATGTAAAACAATGACACTCCAAACCACATGCATGGAGAAGCCCATGGATTCAAAAGTCATAATCTGACCTACAAAGCCGCTTGTACCCATCCCTGCTCCAGAAGGATTATTCGTTAATTCTAACCATACCGTAGCAAATGGTGCGAGTATTGCCCCAGCAATTGTTGGTGGCAACAGGATAATTGGTTTTTTTAAAATATTAGCAACTTGCAGCATCGATGTTCCAATTCCTTGAGCTATAACTCCGCCAAAACCGTTATCCCGATAACTAGCAATTGCAAAACCGACCATCTGGGCAGAGCAACCAATCGTTGCCGCTCCAGCCGCTACACCATCCAAAGATAGCATAATTGCAATCGCCGCTGATGATATGGGCGCCGTTAAGGCAAGTCCCATTAGCACAGCTACTAAGATTCCCATAATGAACGGCTGCTGTTCTGTGGACCAGTTTATCATCTCGCCAAATCCTACCATAAATTTATTGATAGCAGGACCAATAAATGTACCAACTGCAAAGCCAGATATAATTGTTACCAAAGGTGTTATTATAATATCTACACGCGTTTCTTGATATACCATTTTACCAAACTCTGTAGCTATTAGCGCAGTAACATAACTCCCAGCTGGTCCTCCTAATTCGGCACCAAAGGCACCTGCGAATAATGCTGAGAACAAAACAAGCGGTGGCGCTTTCAATCCATAGGCGATCGCTACCCCTATAGCACCTCCCATTACTTTCGTATCCATTGCAAAATTACCCATCTCAATTAGTGCATTTGCCAAATCAGGAGAAGCCAAAATAATAATCTTTTCTCCTGCTGTTTTTATAATGAGCCCAATAATTAGAGACGAAAACAAACCTAATGCCATATAACTTAACGCTGTTATAAAATACGTTTTTCCAGATAGCGAAACCCCTTTACGCGTCAGAAAATTTTTCATGCTGACCTCCCATTTTTGTGAATTAATTCACATATTTTCCAATGAACGACAGCTTTGCTGTTTAATTCACTATCTATTATTGCGTTAAACGTTTCTCGTATCAAGTAGAAATATTCTAGCAACGAAACAACAGATTAGAAAACAAAGCTAATAGGACTGAGCAAAAATATTTATTCAAAGAAAAACCAATAGAAATGATAATGATTGTTCATGCCTTATTTCGCATTGAAGTATAAAAGATGGCTTCATAAAGTGGAACTTCATTGGTTTCACTTTTGCTTGGAGTGGAGGTCTCCAGTTATATGCGGGATAAACTGATTACTGAACAAAATACTGCAATTTTTGAGCTAATTTGCTTTTCTTCTTTTAATCGGCTACAATTTAACTGAAAATAATTATCAATTAACTGAGAATAATGCAACACAAATATAAGGAGATGTAAACCATGGAATTTACTGCAACTAAATCGCAGCTTGCCAAAGTTATTCGGGAGCGTCGCGCAGTTAAAAAAGGCTATAACCATGAAGAAGTAAAAGAAGAAACGGTATTTGCTTTGCTCCAAGATGCTATCTGGGCTCCAAACCACGGCATGCGGCAGCCATGGCGCTTTATCTTTGTTGGACAAGATAGGCGGCCTGACTTCGCAAAAAAAGTTGCTTCCACTTATCCTGAAGAAAAACAACAAAATCGGGAAGATTATTTGAATGAACCAAATGCAATTTTGGTGGTTGTCATGGAAGAAGCAGAAATACAGAAGCAATGGGAAGAGAATTATGGTGCCGTTGCTTGTATGATCCAGAACTTTTGGTTATTAGCTTGGGAAAAACAGCTCGGCGTCGTTTGGAAAACCAACCCACATATCTATGATCCAGCTGTTAAGGATATATTAAAACTGAAAGAAAATGAAAAGATCATCGGATTCCTTCATTTAGGTTATTTTGATGAAAAACCAGCTATCAAAGAACGAACACCGATAGCAGAAAAATTCACCACATACTAACATAAAAAGGGCAGTCGCAAAAGACAGCCCTTTTTTCTATACAGCTTGTTTCACCGACAATGGTTCAGCCTCCCCTTGTCGTGAGCAATATCCTGCTATTCCAGTGTCTTCATACATTGCTCTCCACAAGAAGTGCCTATATTAAGATATCTTTTTTTGATATCCCCATCTACCATCCTATTAATCCCATTTCGTACTCTTTAATTGGTTATCCTGCTCATGCCGTTCAATGGCAAGCTCAATTAATGTATGAATTAACTCCTTATATGGAAGCCCACTTACTTCCCAAAGCTTTGGATACATACTTATTTTCGTGAAACCTGGTAATGTATTCACCTCATTCACATAAATTTCTTCATCCTCGGTTATGAAGAAATCAACTCTAGCCAACCCTTCACAAGCCAGTGCCTCAAATGCCCTTATCGCCACTTCCTGCACACGTTCTGTCGTTTCCTTAGGTACATCAGCAGGAATGGCTAATTCTGCCCCTTTTTCATCGATATATTTTGATTCATAGGAATAGAATTCGGATTGCGGTAAGATTTCTCCTAGCAATGAAGCCTTTGGTTCTGCATTTCCTAAGACAGAGCATTCAATTTCCCTGCCAATAATATTTTCTTCCAAGATCACTTTATGATCATACTGGAAGGCTTCTTCGATCCCTTTATAAAACTCTTCCTCTGTTGTTACTTTACTTACCCCAACAGACGAACCTTGATTAGCCGGTTTGATGAAAATTGGCGTACTCAATTGTTCTACTGCATATGAATAAGAGATTTGCTGTTTCTTAGCTTTGGAATAAACAAGCCCTTTAGCTACATTTATTCCTACAGCCTTTAAAAGGCGCTTTGCTATATCCTTGTCCATACAAACGGAAGAACCTAATACACTGGAACCAACAAAAGGAATATTAGCTAATCTCAGCATTCCTTGTATACTACCATCTTCACCTAAAGTACCGTGAACGATTGGAAAAACTGCATCGAGTTGATCAATTTGGATTGCATTTGATGCGTGAATCAATTGGTTATCTCGTTCACCAGGAACTATAGCCACGGTATCGTTCGATTTATTTAATTGAATAAGCTTTGGATTTTCTTCGTGAAGTAAATAGGATGACTGATCATTTAAATGCCATTTCCCTTCTTTATCAATCCCAATTAGCACTACGTCATACTTATCTTTATCAATTGCCTCAACAATATTTTTAGCTGATTGAAGGGATACTTCATGTTCAGCAGACTTTCCGCCAAATATGATACCTACCTTTTTCTTTACCATTCTCCTCCGTCCTTTCCTGCATACAAAACTTTAAATAAAGTGAAACTTCAATCTGTGGGGTTTTGTTTATTCCCCACTGATTGTTAGTACCACAAGGGTATGAGCTAAAGGCCCTAGAACCAATCGGACATTTACTGGCAGTCGACCCTACATCTACTCATATTGGTTTCACTTTTTGCTTGGAGTGTGGTGTCTTACTGCCAGTTATATGCGGGATAAAAACTTCACCACATCGGTGGCAACGCCTTTATAACCTAAATCCATGTAGACTTGAATAAACTAAATTAATTACTGACAGCTATCCCTTCAATTTCAAAATGTTGCTTTGGAGGTAAGGGATATGGTCAATAATTCTATCATATACTAGGATTATAGCGATATAATAAAAATAGCACAAATTAGCTTGGATAAGAAGTTTTACTACTAAAATTGTATTAAATCGCAATACGGATTTATTGTTTATGCCTTTACTAATCGTATTCATTAAACAAGTACGTTTCCTTAAGTGTTGCAGAATTGGATTGCTTAAAATTCATCTTTAGCTGTTCACCATTGCTATTACTTCTCTATAGATCTGGATTCCATAGCATTTTGTATTTCAATTGAAAATAGTATTGGCTTTGCTTTATTTGAAGTATGTAGTTACCTACACGGGGTAGAATGGAAGATGAATAAAGTGAAACTTCAATCTGTGGGGGTTTTACTGCTAGTTATATAATAAATGAATGATCGTTTACGGAGAAAAGTTAGGTATTCATCGTAAAATCTACCATTACACAAAACTCTCTCATTCTCATGAGCTCCCTTCCCTTAAAACGCGAATAACTTCTTCAAACCCCTCTCTACTTTCCGCCAATCCTACATCAAGCTCGGAAATGATCTCATCGATCTTGGCTGATTCAACTTTCTCATTCCTATCGCTCCTATGCAGACCACTATCTAGTTTCATGAACATATACGTTATGATCAATTGAAGTGTACGATCTTCTAAAAAAATAAAGCTATTATTCTGATCCTCCCTGTTTACACTTAACTCTTCCATGTTCTCTTTTATATATTGTTGAAGAAATCGTTTAAAATGTGTATGCATTTCTTGATTATTCACTTTCATCATCCCCTTCTACCTTACCACTAATATTTATATGGTTAAGAGCCTCCATCCCACCTTCGATTTCATCACCATAAGTGAATCCCATCATACTTCCTGTGTAGGAGGATTGCGGATTCCACTTCACTTGAAAATTTGCGAATGACAGCGTCTCTGTTGGATTTAATGCTTGTGATTGAATCGGCTTAAGCCAAAATTCTTGTTTATCGGTAGGGTCATTTATTCGCTTCCATGCATTGGCTAATTTCATTTTCTGCTTTGAGTCCTTATATACATATTTTCCTGAAAAGTCAAACACATTATTAGGAGATACCTTTAGACAAATATAGAGATTAGTTAACGGTTTCTCTCCCACATTTTGAATATGATACGACCCAAGTGCAAAATTATCGAATCCCATTTCATGTTGAACATTTAAGGAATAGGTAAAATAACTAATAACGCGCAAGTCTACATTTTTCTTTGCCTCGGAAGCCAACCATTTTATTTCCTTCATGTATGAATGATTCATTTCTTTCCATTCCGTAATCAGCTGCCTTACTTCTTCTATGCTCCCCAATTCGATCACCTCCAAAAAAGTTAAAGAGAGGAGCTGCTCCTCTCTTTATAACTATGCTGGAAACTTAATCGTTATCACCATCATCATTGTTTGGAAACACTACTGGACACTGCGGCGGAATTGTTGGTGCAGGGCATGGAGGAATTGGAAGCATATCTCTCGGTTCACAGAATTCAGCAACAATTTCAAGTGTCACATCAAATGTTGATTGAATGCTTTGACATAAACGAACAGTAAGCGTGACATCAAGCTCATTAGGATGCATTGTATCGTCACAACAAGCTGTACATACAAAGCAATCTAAATCTGTGTAACTTACATCAATATCTGTTCCTTCTGGTGCACAAAGAATCACTTGTTCACAACGAGTGAATTCTGCCTCCGTTACCTCTACTGTCCCTCCTCCAAGTTCTGGTATTAGATCAACAAAAACAGTTACTTCAAAGTTTTTACGAATGTTTACCAGTTGTAAGGTTACCTCCGTGCCATCAATGACTAACTCCTGATCTACTCGATCCAAAATGACAATTGGCTCCATAGCAGCAGGCGTAACTGTACATGTTACTGTATCGATATCGATATCCTCACATGTTAATTGCTCCCCAGTATTTGGATTATGCGGCAATTCCAAATCCATTAGGTTTAAATCAAATGTTGCTTCATTAAGAATCCAGTCATATACCTTCTCTGTATTAATACATAGGAGTTCCTGACCTCCAGATAAATTATTTGCTTGCATTATTGCAAACACCTCCGAATAAGATTAATTTCTTTCACTGGTAGCCTATGAATAAAGCCCCCAAACGGTATAGTGATATAGCGGAATTGTCATGATAATCGTGGATTTAGGTAAATGTCATAATCATAACGGCATCCGTACAATTTAAACATCAAATGTGACTGTATTTAGCTTAAATCGTGAAAGTTGTGCATAAAATGAGTATGTCAAAACAATTATGTTTTGCTATTTCAAAAATGCACATTTGTCACATATTGATGTTTCATAAATAGTATATTAATGTGCTGTAAAAGGGTGAATGAAAATGTATCGATATGAACTGTATAATGTTGATGATATTGATCAATTAAAAAAGGAGCTCGATGCCTACAAACAAACAGTTAGAGCCATGACAGAGGGAAAATTATTTGAAGATTATTTTAAAACGAAAGATGACTTTTACGATTTAAAGATGAAAATTTTTGAATTAGAAGGAGACATGAAGGCTATGGAAAATAATTATCAAGAAGAAATTTCCAATCATCAAATGGAAGAGCAGCATCTCACTAACCAGCTTACATCTATTACTGATTTCTTACAGCAATTAAGGCAAGACGCACAACTGATTAAACAGCAATTTGAACAACTGCCATTTGTCGAGCTTTCGGAAAAGATAAATCAATTAATAAGTAACCAAAACACAAATGCCATGGAACAGAAAATAGAACTGGAACGTTTGAAAGAAGAAATCTCGCAAATCAAAGAATTATTGAAGCCTAAGGAGGATAATACTGCTAAAAATAATCGTTCAGCTAAGAGGTCAGACTACAAACAATTACAGGGCATACTACAATTCCCCAACAATGTCGAGCAACCCTTAAACAAAAAAAAAAATAACCAAGTAAATAGACAGCACTATAGTCGTACAAAACCAAACAACGAAAAATCTTATTATACACATGCTAACTCACAGGAATCTGAAACAATATCCATGAGTAAGGCAAAGAAGACGTACCGAAATGCTCAATACGAATTAAATAAAAATATTATTACTCGCACAGTAACTCCCAAAAATAAATCACAAGAGCAAAAAGAAGAAAGCCTCGATACAGACAGCACCTTACCTACTACTGAAGACACTACTCCTGTTGAAAATAATCTATCCATTGAAAATAACGTAACAGAAGAAAATATACCAAGTACGGAAATAGAAAAAGAGCCACTAGAAAGTATTACAGAATCCAGTGAAGAAATGCCAATAGAGGCAACGAAAAGTAACTCAGAGCAATCAGCCGAATCAACTAAAAAATCAGACTTCACTTCACTTCTTTCCATTTTCAAAAGAGGGTGAGATGAACTGTAAGCAGATCATTATCCCACTATCCATACACAATCAAATGGTTGAACACGGCGTCTCAACCTTACCCTATGAGGCATGTGGCTTGTTAGCAGGAAATCAGACGAACGTTCAATCTATTTGGCAATTAAAAAATGAATGTAAGTCTGATAGACGTTTTTTTGTAAGTAAGCATAATGTTGAACGTACGTTGAACAGAATTAATGAAGAAAAGCAAGATGTTTTAGCTATCTATCATTCTCACCCTTTTACAGCACCAATACCTTCCACATTAGATATTATTAACCACCCCGATACCGATATAAAAATGATCATTATATCCTTTAAAAGAGGTTCTCCCACTGTGAGATGGTATCGAATACGTGATACGAACTATGAAGAATGCCTTTTTCGCATAGAATCCTCACGATAGCCCGACCATTCCCACAAAATAATACTATAATACATTATAAAACCTAAGGAGTTGAGATATGTTGAAGGCAAAAGAAATAAAGAAAGCAAAAAGCAGCTATAAAAAATTAAAGACGCCAACGAAGCCAATTGTATTAAATTCATCTTCATCAATTAAAAGAGGAATGTTTCGAAGAGGCGGCTGTTGCGGTAAAATAAAATAAATTTACGAGAAAACCTATTACATCCTCCGAATAGGTTATAAGAACGGTCTAGAATAAAGATTTTACACTCATTTAAATAACACTTATTTCTAGAGGCTACCTTATTGGAAACTAGGGTTATAGTACATTGAAATGTATATAGTACCTACTTATTATTTATCTATATACACGATTAGACGATAACCCTATTTCTCTAAGGAGCCTCCTTCTTTATATTTTCATAACCCAAATCACTCTTTTGAAACAGCAAAGACAGATTTATCAAATGCCTATTATATATACCTCTCCGAAAACATGAGCTTAAAAAAGTGGAGCTGGTCTAAAAGTCCGCTCCTTATCTACATAACTAAAACATCCGTGGTTATTATTAACAAGACTCCAAAGAATTCTCCAGTTAGACCATATGTTGATTACAGGAAATCATAACTTTGGACAGCCCCTTTAACATAACCGCTAATGTGATAAATAAAGTGAACCCTCCATCCGTGGGGGTTTTATTTATCCCCCACGGATTGTTCGTACCAAAAGGGTATGACCTAAAGGCCTTTGAACCAATCGGACATGTACTGGCAGTCGACCCTCCACTTACCAATAGTGGTTTTCCTTTATTGCCTGAAGCGGGGGTCTTACTGCCAGTTATAGGTGGGATAAATAGACCAAAAGATCTGCAGTACATCATACAACCACCTATGTTCCAAGTCCTCGAATTATATGTATGCTGGGGAGATGACTTAATAATTAAAAAGTCCAATCACAAAGCACCTTTAGCTAATAGTATAATCTTGAAAATAATATTTTATTTTCGAAACAGAATTCGTGAAAGGAGGGGGGATGTAATGTCCTCTAAATGTTTCAAAAACGTTGTAGTGGTTGACAAAAAGAAAAAGCACAAACCACAAAAACATCATTCATGCTGTAAACGTGAAACTTGTAAATGTAATTTCAAGAAACCAGAACCTAAAGTAACTAAACTAAACAGTGATTGTTTCGTAGTGAATTCCTTGGTAGGTTCAAAAACCGTTCAGAAGGTAGCAGAGACAACACTTCCGATCACATTATTCCCTAACTTACCTGTTATAGGTGATATTGTGTCAATTACTGTTGTACCAGATTTAGATAATATTACGCAAAACGCTAGAATAATCAAGGATAAAGTAGTAAATATTGGCGTTGTACCAGCAACTATTTCTGTCTCGATTGCCGGTGTAGCTTTACCTGACGTTCTTACTACAACTATCCCATTCCAAGCGCATACGGACTTCCCAGGAGCTTGTCCACAGGATATGCTACAGGAAACGCCACTTGAAGTCGAAGGCATCTTCACGCAACCAGGAGTTGAAGTTGTCGATGCCACTGGTACAGGACTTATCGAAGGTATATTAGTAAAGATTGTATTACGTACAACGATTACCGTTACACGCCAGGTCATCAAAGATCCGGAGGGGAACTTCTGTGATGTAGATCCTAATCGCTGCGAGAAAACAGCTACTCCTCCATCATTTATGCTACCAACACCACCAAATGGTAATGGAGGAGGCTAATAAAAACTAGTCATCCAACAGAATCGGTGACAAAATAGTGTCACCGATTCATCTATTGTATAAAATAAGGGTTGACTTCCAACCTAATTTCTCTTAATATTAATTCCAATAAATAATTCCATGAATACTAGCAATGATGAAGAGTAGTAATCTAATCGAACACAGGAGAGAGCTGATGGCTGGTGAGAATCAGTGTGCTTCATTAGATGAATGGACTTCTGAGCTTCCAAACCGAACCATACGTGCAGTAGGCTTTGGCGAATTAATCTCATCGTTATCTGAGATACATATATGAAGCTACGTAAAGCTTGATATTGCTAAAGTGAGCTGTATTTCAGCTAATAAAGGTGGTACCACGGTCCCTCGTCCTTTGTCGGATGAGGGACTTTTTGCATTTAAAATGGAAAACTGCTGTTGAAAAGTAAATAGAATGGAAATCGTTGCGTAAGAGAAGTAAGCATTGTAAAAGCATTAAAGAGAGCTAGCGGTGGTGGGATGCTAGTATGTGGAACTGTGCTGAATGGACTTACAAGAGGCCTCCTGAACAGAAGTAGGGATGCACGGAGCTCCGCCGTTATACGGATAGAATATCGGATCAAGCATTTCAATTTTTCGAAAGCATTTTCCCGTATTCGAATAAAGATAAAAAGTCTACACTTTTTAACAGAGGTGGCACCGCGGTCCCCTATCGTCCTCTATAAACACAAATCATGTGTTTATAGAGGATTTTTTTATAGTCTAGGAAAGTATAAAATTTGTCCATGTGGTGTTGAGCCATGTCCAGCTCCAGTACCCAGAAACTAGGCGACTCGCCCTAAGCTAAGTCATCATCAGCTCGTAAGCTCACCGTGATTCCTTTATCTCGGTTGACTCACTCCAGTCGCTACGTTTCTAATTGAGCGCTTACGCTTTTGTGCTTACTTCATCATCTAGGGATGCATGATCTAATCACAACAAAACGAATGATTAATCTAAGAAAGGATGAAATGGCTTTGAAAAAAGAAGCAACGTATAAGCTTATGAAACTAAATGCAGATACATTAACCCCTATTGAATTATTCCAACGATTAACAGGTGAGAAAAAATTCCTACTGGAAAGTACCTTTCAACATGAAACGAAAGGAAAGTATTCCTTTATTGGCTGTCATCCATACGGAGAGATTATTGGCTATGATGATACAACAGAACATATTGATTATATCAACCATACAGATAAGACAATCGATCAAAACGCTTTAACCTACTTGGAGGAACATTTACCTCACATTTCCATTGATTTACCGCTTCCCTTTTACGGCGGAGCAATTGGCTATGTTGGCTATGATGCGATTCGATCGATAGAAGATATTGGTGAAACGTTAACGAATGATTTAGCCATGCCGGACATTCATTTTATGCTATATAAAAATATCCTTGTATTCGATCATGCTAGTGAAATTCTTTATGTGATCGCAATCCGGGTCGATGCAGATCAAGCAAATGATTTGGATTATCAATTGGAGCATTTACGAAAACAGATTCAGCAAACGAACCCTACTAGTAATCAGCAAGAAACACCATTTACCTTTTATCCTGAAATATCAAAAGAAGCTTTTCAGCAACAAGTTGTAGCAGCAAAACAGCATATTCAGCAGGGTGATATTTTCCAGGTTGTGTTATCTCAACGCATGAAGGCAACATTCGAGGGTGATACCTTTTCCTTTTATCGGCAGCTCCGGAAAGTAAATCCATCTCCGTATATGTTTTATATCGATTTTGGTGAGTATTTAATTCTTGGAGCATCGCCAGAAAGCTTAATAGAAACGCGCGGTAGGAATGTAATGACGAATCCAATTGCAGGAACAAGACCTCGTGGGAAAACACCGGTTGAAGATGAGCGGCTTATGAAGGAACTATTAAAGGATGATAAAGAAATTGCCGAACATCGTATGCTCGTCGATTTGAGTAGAAATGATCTTGGTCGTATATGTGAGATTGGAAGTATTCACATTCCAACCTACATGACCATTGAAAAATATCAGCATGTCATGCACATCGTCTCAGAGGTGCACGGAAAGCTTCGAAAAGGTTGTAGCTCCTTTACTGCATTAATATCCTGTCTGCCCGCAGGAACGGTATCTGGAGCACCTAAAATTAGGGCGATGCAGATCATTAATGAATTAGAAGGAACAAAAAGAGGTGTCTATGGTGGAGGCATAGGCTTTATTAATTATAATCATGACGTAACGATGGCGCTGGCAATTCGCTCACTTGTAGTCAAGGAGAAGCATGCTTACCTACAGACTGGGGCTGGAATTGTACATGATTCCGAACCTGATAAAGAATATTTGGAAACACTGTTTAAGGCTAAATCACTTATGGAGGTGTCTACTAATGATTTTACTACTGGATAATTATGATTCCTTCACGTATAACATCTACCAATATGTATCTGAAGAAGGTTTCCAGGTAAAAGTTGTCCGAAATAATTGCGTTACCGTTGATGAAGTAAAAGCGCTCAAACCACAGGCAATCATTATTTCTCCAGGTCCTGGCCTGCCAGATCAAGCTGGTGTCTGCCTGAAAATAGTCAACGCATTCTATCAGCAAATTCCCATTTTAGGCATTTGTTTGGGGCATCAAATTATCGGTGAGGCATTGGGTGCTTCACTTCGGCAGTCCAACCAAATTATGCATGGAAAGACATCACTAGTTACACATAATGGAGCTGGTATCTTTCAATATTTATCACAGCCGCTTGAAGTCATGCGCTATCATTCGTACGTCCTTGCTGAAGAATCACTTCCTCCGCAGCTTGAACTAGTGGCAACATCATTGGAGGACAAAGAGGTGATGGCTATACAGCATCCCTTTTACCAAGTATACGGGGTGCAATTTCATCCAGAGTCCATCGGTACAGCCGTCGGTAAGAAAATGATCCATAACTTTATTCAAGGAATAAGAAAGGAGAATCCCTATGAGAACTTATCTTGAAAAATTATTTCATGGACACCATTTAACCGTTGATGAAATGAAAAAGGTGGCGCTTTCCTGCCTGAGTAATTCGATAACAGAATCTGAAATCGCCGCTTTATTAACCGCATTACAGGTGAAAGGAGAAACTCCTGATGAAATAACTGGCTTGGTAGAAGTCATCCGCTCTCAATCATCATATCATACAACAACGATTGAAAATGTCATGGATAACTGTGGAACTGGAGGTGACATGTCGGGAAGTTTTAATATTAGTACCACTTCTGCATTTGTGATTGCTGGTGCAGGAGTTCCAGTTGCTAAACATGGAAATCGTAGTGTTTCTAGTAAAACTGGGAGTGCAGATGTTTTAGAATCTCTTGGTGTTTCTTTATTTTTAACACGCGCACAAGTAGAAGAATCATTGTATAAAAATAACATCGCCTTTTTATTCGCCCCACATGTGCATAACGCACTAAAGCCATTTACAAAGGTTCGCAAAGACTTAGGATTACCGACCATTTTCAATGTCATTGGCCCATTGACTAACCCAGTTACGTTGAACTCGCAATTTATCGGCGTTTACCGTAAAGACAAACTGGAGATTGTAGCTCAAGCATTACGTAACTTAGGTAGAGAACGAGCAATTGTTGTCAACGGTGCTGGGGGTATGGATGAAGCATCACTTTCAGGCGAAAACCATCTTATCTTGCTTGAAGGTGGAAAACTAAAATCCTTTAGCTTACACCCAGAAGAAGTAGGGTTACCTGTTTACTCTTATGAAGAAATTCAAGGTGGGGATGCGAAGAAAAACGCTGCGATTACGAAAGACGTGCTAAAAGGTCATTCAAGCGCTTATTTAGATACAGTCATTTTAAATGCAGGGCTTGGACTCTATGCACATGGGACAGCATCCTCTATTCAGCAAGGAGTAGAGTTAGCGAAAGAGAGTATTCGCTCTGGCAAAGCGTTAGCATGTTTAACAAGCTTAATTGACTTTAGTAAGAAATACGCAAGTGAGGTGGTATGAATGACTGTTTTAGAGAATATTATAGCAAGCAAACAAATCGAGGTAGAGCGGCTATTGCAAGTATCTATCCCCTTCCATGCTGCCAAACAACCGATCCCTTTTAAGGACACAATAGCTACTTCCTCCGAGGTACAGATTATTTCGGAAATAAAACGTGCCTCCCCTTCCAAAGGAGATATAAGAACAGAGATTAATCCAGTTGCACAAGCAAAACAATATGAAGCATGTGGTACAGCAGCCATATCTGTCTTAACAGATACAACCTTTTTTAAGGGTTCGATGGAAGATTTGCAAGCAGTTGCTGAAGCGGTTCGAATACCCGTATTATGTAAGGATTTTATTATTCATCCCATCCAAATTGATCGCGCTAAAGCCGCTGGTGCTTCCATCGTCCTGTTAATTGTTGCCGCATTATCTAAGCAACAATTACACGATCTATATCATTATGCTATAAACAAAGGGCTTGAGGTTATTTGCGAAGTACATCAAGTCACAGAATTGGAAGTTTTACTAGAGTTAAACCCTGAAATAATTGGGATTAATAACCGAAATTTAAAAACCTTTGAGGTCGATTTACAAACAACAGCAAAACTAGCAGCTCTTATTCCACATAGAGATACATTGATTATTAGTGAAAGTGGATTTCGTACCCGTTCTGATGCGCTTTTGGCACGCGATGCTGGTGCAGAGGTGTTACTTATTGGTGAAACATTAATGCGCGCTACTAACGTATCAAAAGCCTTTAATGAATTAAAAGTTGCAAAGGAAAGGAGTACAAAGCATGCACGTTAAAATATGCGGCATTCAGTCTGTTGTGGCTGCACTAGCAGCTGTTGATGCTGGGGCTGACTTCATTGGCTTCGTGTTCGCCAAAAGCAAGCGGTCCATCACTCCAGAAGTTGCTGCTGACATTGTAAATATCCTTCCTCGTTCAGTTAAAACGGTTGGTGTCTTTGTAAATGAAAGGCTTGAAACAATGAATACGATAGCTTCACAAGTGCCACTTGATTATATCCAGCTCCACGGTGAAGAATCCGCTGCTGCTGCTAACAAATTAAATAGCAAAATCATTAAAGCATATCCAGTGGATGCTCAACACGTATCTCGTATCGAAGCCTATCCATGCGATTTCTACTTATTAGATGGACCCGTACAGAAAAGCCCAGGTGGTAATGGCATTCCATTTGATTGGAATTTATTTAATCATTTACCAATACCAAAAGACAGAATCATGATCGCAGGTGGTCTTACACCGGAAAATGTTGGAGACGCCATTCGAACACTTCATCCATATGCTGTTGATGTATCAAGTGGAGTCGAAACGAACGGTAACAAAGATCCAGAAAAGATAAAACAATTTATAGCTAATGCAAAACGAAAGGATGAGTTTCATGATAACCTACACAATGCCTGATTCACATGGGAGATTCGGAAATTTCGGTGGAAGATATGTTCCGGAAACATTGATGCCTGCTTTGCTCGAGTTAGAAGAGGCGTATGAAGAGGCAATAAATGATCCAACATTTTGTAAGGAATTAAACGACTATCTAACCCACTATATAGGTAGAGAAACCCCTTTATATTATGCAGAGAACCTTACAAAGAAGTTAGCGGGGCCACAGATTTATTTAAAACGTGAAGATTTAAACCATACAGGGGCACATAAAATCAATAATACGATCGGGCAGGCTCTGTTAACACTTCGAATGGGAAAGAAAAAGGTTGTTGCAGAAACAGGTGCTGGACAACATGGAGTAGCTACTGCAACGGTTTGCTCTTTGCTTGGTCTCGAATGTGTTGTATTTATGGGTGAAGAGGATATGCGGAGACAGAAGCTGAATGTATTTCGGATGGAACTTTTAGGTGCAGAGGTACGTAGCGTCAAAAATGGAAGTGGCACCTTAAAAGATGCAGTCAATGATGCACTTAGATATTGGGTAGCAAATGTTGAGGATACACATTACATTCTTGGATCTGTTGTTGGCCCTCATCCATTCCCGAAAATTGTTCGTGATTTTCAGTCGATTATTGGCAAGGAAACAAAACAGCAAATCCTCAAGCAAGATGGTTCATTACCAGATGCTATTATTGCATGTGTAGGTGGAGGCAGTAATGCGATGGGAATGTTTTATCCTTTTATTGAGGATGAGCAAGTAAAGCTGTATGGTGTCGAAGCCGGAGGAGCTGGATTAGATACAAACCAGCATGCATCTGTATTAGTACATCCAAGCCCTGGGATATTACATGGAACGATGACGAATTTACTACAGGATACACACGGTCAAATTCAAGAGGCCTTTTCGATATCCGCTGGACTTGATTATCCTGGCGTCGGCCCAGAACATAGTCATTTAAATGATACGAGGCGTGTAGCATATGTATCTATTACTGACGATGAAGCGGTAACTGCATTTCAAACATTATGCCAAGCCGAAGGCATTATTCCGGCATTAGAAAGTGCACATGCGATTGCTTTTGCTGAAAAACTCGCCATGCAAATGGATTCGGAACAAACCCTAGTAATTTGCCTCTCTGGCCGCGGAGATAAAGATGTTGAGCAAATAAAACACGTATTGGAGGATAAATAGGATGGGAAAAGAGAGACTGGTTAATTACCTCAATCAATTACAAAATGAAAATAAAAATCTTTTTGTACCCTATATCATGGCTGGTGACGGTGGACTGAATAAGCTAAAGGAGCGTACGTTGTTTTTGCAAAATTGCGGTGTAGCTGCGATAGAAGTTGGGATTCCCTTTTCTGACCCTGTCGCAGATGGACCAACGATACAGAACGCTGGAAAACGATCACTTGATAATGATACGACGTTAACAGCAGTGCTAGAAGAACTCGAATCCTTTAAGGATGAGCGTACCGTACCAATAATTATTATGGCATATAGTAATCCTATATATCGGTATGGTATTGAACGCTTTACTGCATCCTGTGTTCATGCTGGGATAGATGGACTAATTATACCAGATCTCCCACTAGAGGAAGAAAAAATGGTAACAGATGCGCTCCAACAAAGTTCTGTTGCATTCATTCGGCTGGCAGCGTTAACTAGCTCTAGGGAGCGAATTAAAACGTTGGCTCATCGGTCAGAAGGGTTTCTTTATGCCGTCACCGTTACAGGTACAACAGGCGTAAGAACATCTTATGAAACTAAAGTAAAGACATATCTACACCAACTAAAACAACAAAGCCCTGTTCCTGTTTTAGCGGGGTTTGGCGTGTCCACTAGCAAACAAGCAAAAGAGCTTAGTTCTTATTGCGATGGCGTTGTTGTTGGAAGTAAGATTGTCGACCTTTTTCACGAAGGAAAAACAGAAGAAATTAAACAACTGATCCAAGCAAGTATTTAAGTAGATCGGTCTTCACGATTTCTTAGCTTGTAGAAAAACCCCAGTGTTTTCTACAAGCATTTTTTGTGCGTGGTGTGAGTGAACGCCCGCGTCTTCCCCGTAAAAACCACACTGTGTGATCTCGGATCGCCCGCTTTCTACAGGATAAGGGAAGGCTTCTGTAGCCTTCTGTAGCTATACATCGCAAGCAGAAAAAGCACTCTTCTTTTTCAAGGAATCTCCTAGTATTCGCAGCTCTTCACTGAAAGGACATTCCTTTAGCATTTTATTTTCCTCTACGCTTACGAGCCCTTTCGTAGACCTCTTGGCTTATTTCTCCACGCTGATAGCGCCTCTCTAAAAGCTCGAGGGAATCACTCTTCAGATTGTTTTTGGCACGAAAGCGAATAATAATTACGATAATGATAAGTACTAAGCCAATCGACAACCAAAAACGAATGGTTGGATCAATAAAAATTGTATACATTTAACCACCTCTACCCTATTTGCTTTATTTTAAATATCATTCCAAGAGAACATTCATTTCATTCTCTAATGTAGCTACTAATATTTTGAAAATACCATGTGAATACTTATATATTTTTTATATTTATCCATACTACGTAACCAGAAGATTATGAGGAGGCCTTTTATGGTGGTATATATTGGGAAAATCATTATGTTATATCTCCTTACCATTATCATCATTCGACTAATGGGTAAATCAGCCTTTGCTCAATTAACTGCACATGATTTAGCCGGTGTTTTTTTCGTTGTGTCACTAGCTGCTGGTCCTCTAGTTACAAATAGCTTCACTAATGCAATAACAGGCCTTCTTGTTATTGGTACAATTCATATTATCCTTTCAAAGCTTACACTTGTTAATTGGTTAAATAAATTTTTTATCGGTCAGCCAACAATTGTCATCAAACATGGAAAACTAATTAAAGCTAATCTAAAGCGCTCTCATTTCACCTTAACTGGTTTATTGTCAAGTATTCGAGAAAAGGGGTATTCCGATATATCCAATATAGACTATGCCATTATTGAACCTAGTGGAGAAATCAGCATCCTTCTAAAACAAGAATTTTCACCTGTCACTCCAATGCACTTAAACATGGAAACGAAATACCAAGGTCTACCAATAGCTGTCATTATCGAAGGAACCGTACAATATCATAATTTGCAGCTTATGAACAAAAGTGAACAATGGTTAAAAAATAGGCTAGAAGCTGTTGGTTATCCAGACCAAAAAACAATTTTTTATGCTGCTGTTCGTGATACAGATCATTTATTAACCATTGATAATGGTAGTGGCATCCTTGAAGTGCATCAACAAGGAAAATAGCCTCCATAATACAGCAGGTATTTGCTTCCTATTATTTTTTTAGAGCTTATTGTCAATGCTAAGAGAGAGGGAGGTGTGTGAAATGGCAAAAGATGTGCTTTGCGAAGTAAACAATTGCACGTATTGGGGCGAAGGAAATGTTTGTAATGCTGATCGAATCTACGTGGTTACGCACAAACAAACGAAAGCAAAAACAACGGAAGAAACGGATTGTAAGACATTTGTCGCCAAAAGCTAAGCATCTTCACCTCTAGAGAAGAACAAGTATGACCGGGGATGTCTCATATAATTCGTTTAGATACAGCAACTGGATTAATGAGACTCCCTGTTATTTATTTTTGTCATAAACAGTTTGGTTTCTATCTCACTGATTGTTCGTACCACAAGGGTATGACCTAGGCCTTTGAACCAATCGGACATTACATTAACTGGCAATAGACCCCCTATTTATCCATAATGGCTTCCCTTTATTGCTGGAAGCGGGGGCTTACTGCCAATTATTTGTGGGATAAACTTGCTTTTTCATTTGTCTCTAATAAGAAAAACTGAGCAAAATTCGCTCAGTCCTTATCACTACATGCTCAGATTTACGCTTCCTCTAGTAGCTATTATGGAATAATAGCTACTGCTTGACCACCACTCCGGCTGCCCACTTCCCTTTCCGT